>VFKJ01000276.1 GCA_009885595.1 Myxococcales bacterium
ACAACATCCTCGGGTTTCCCACCGAGTACCCGGGCTGCAAGGTGGTGAAGCTCGAACAGAACTACCGGTCAGATCAGACGATCCTCGAGGCGGCCCACGCGGTGATCAGTCGCAACAAGCGCCGCATGGACAAGAAGCTCTGGAGCGCGCGCGCGAAGGGCGAGCCGCTGGGGCTGTTGGTGGCGCGGGACGAGCGGGGCGAGGCGCAGGAGGTGGCGGCGAAGATCCACGAACTGCGCCGCGAGGGCGTCACCGACTACGACCAGATGGCGGTGTTCTTCCGCGCGAACGCGCAGAGCCGGGTGATCGAAGAGACGTTTCGCCTGATGAGGGTGCCGTACGTGCTGGTGTCGGGGCGCAGCTTCTACGAGCGCGCCGAAGTGAAGGACGCCGCCAGCTACCTGCGCCTGATGGCGAACCCGAAGTCGGACGCCGATCTCGAGCGGGTGATCAACGTGCCGGCGCGCGGCATCGGCGAGACCACGGTGGAGCGGCTGCGCGAGTACGCCGCCGAGAAGAACCTCAGCCTCTACGAGGCGATCGAGCACCCCGACAAAATCTCGGCGCTCGGGGGCGCGGCGGTGAAGCGGCTCAAGGCCTTTCGGGAGTTGATGGAGAAGCTGGTCACCTACGCCCGGCACACGCCCGACGCGACCAGCGCGACCCGCTTCATGCTCGAGCAGACCGGGCTGGTGGCGACGTACATGGCCGAGGGCACCGACGAGGCGATCGGCCGCGCGGAGAACTTGAAGGAACTGCTCACCGCCACCGGCGAGTTCGATCGGCAGCGGGAGGAGCGGCTGGCGGCCTCAGGGCTGCCCTTGCCGGCGATGGTGCCGATGCCCGAGGGGCCGGGGACTCCGGGCACGCCGGACCCCGAGCCAGAGGTGCAGCCTTCACCGCAGGGCGATCTGTTCGCGGCCTTTCACCGGCCCGCACCGACGCCGCTGGCGCCTACGCCGGTGGAAGTGCCGGAAGTGCCAGCGCCTCACCCTGCGTTGACCGACGGTGGCTCACTGGAGCTGGAGGTGCCTCCGCTGCAGGGGTTCCTCGAGCAGCTGAGCCTGGTGGGTGACGCGGACGGCGAGACCGGCGTGGGGAAGCAGCGCGTCTCGTTGATGACGATGCACGCTGCGAAGGGGCTCGAGTTCGACGCGGTCTTCATCACCGGCATGGAAGAAGAGGTCTTCCCCAGCCGCCGCGCGACCAAGCCCGAGGCCAGCGAAGAGGAGATGAGCGAGGAGCGCCGGCTCTGTTACGTCGGCTTCACCCGCGCGCGGCGTCGCCTCTACTGCTCCCTGGCGCAGGCCCGCGCGCTGTTTGGTGAGCTGCGCTTCAACGCGCCCTCGCGCTTCCTCAAGGAAGTGCCGCAGGAGCTCTTCGGCTTCCACACGGTGCCGGAGATGGACAGGCCCAGCCACCGGCCTCCGATGGTGCGGCGGCGCGGCGAGGGCGACGACGGCGTGCACGTCGACCGCACGTACGATCAGGCGACCGACTTTCACCAGGGCGGCGAAGAAGAGGGCGAGGTGAAGGGCATGCGGGTCGCGCACACCCAGTTCGGTCGTGGCCAGGTGCTCGAGGTGGTGGGCAAGGGGCCGACCGCGAAGCTCACCATCCGCTTCGACAACTTCGGGGTGAAGACGGTGATCGCGCGCTTTCTGCAGCGCGCGTAATCACTTCACGATGCGGAAGCCCAGGTGCGAGAGGCTGGAGTCCTGCGAGGTGCTCCGGCGCGCGCTGGTGCGGTAGCTGGCGCAGTAGTTCGCCGCGCACAAGAACGAGCCGCCGCGGATGACGCGCCTGGGCTCGAGCGGCGCGGTGGGTTCGTTGGCGCTCGGTGGCCCGCGGGGATCGTCGATGACCCCAGCGTCGGCGCGCGAAGCGTAGGTGTCGGCGCGGTACCAGTCGGCGGTCCATTCCCAGACGTTGCCCGGCAGATCGAAGAGACCGAAGGCGTTGGGTGGATACGAGCGGACGGGCGCGGTCCCCAGCGCGCCGTCCTTGAGCGAGTTGTTCACCGGGAACTCGCCTTCCCAGGTGTTCGCCATGGGGGTGTCGGGCCAGTCGTCGCCCCAGGTGTAGCGATGGCCGCTCTGGCCCGAGCGCGCGGCGAACTCCCACTCGGCCTCGGTCGGCAGCCGGCCGCCCGCCCACTTCGCGTAGGCGGCGGCGTCGTCCCAGCTCACCTGCACCACCGGGTGTTGCTCGCGGCCGGTGATCGAGCTGCCAGGGCCCTCGGGGTGACGCCAGTCGGCGCCGGCGATCCACGCCCACTTCCGCGCTGTGAAGACCATCGACCCGGGCACCAGCAGCGCGGCCTCGGGCTTCGGCGTGCCGGGCGGGAGTTGCTCGCGCAGCGCTTCCCAGTCGGGGGCGCGCTCGGCGGTGGTGAGGTAGCCGGTGGCCGCCACGAAGCGGGCGAACTGCGCGTTGGTCACCTCGGTCTGCGAGATGGAGAAGGGGCTGACATGCACCCGATGAGGCGGGCGCTCCTGGGGTTCCTCCTCACTTCCCATCACGAAGGTGCCGCCATCGAGGGAGACGAAGACCTCGGAGCTGGGGCGGGCTGCGCAGCGGCAACCGGAGGACAGGAGCACGGCGAACAGGGCGCTACAGGCCAGTCTCCCGGACGATTGGTTTGCGCTCACGAAGGTGCGTATACGATCAGGCATGCCCTCCTTTCACGATGAGGATGCACCGAGCGCTGGGATCAGCAGCACCGCCTGGCATCCGCCTCCGCCGCCGTCGATCGTGGTTCCGAAGATCGAGGTGACCGAAGAGCTGCTGCGCGCGCTCCCCAAGACCGATCTCCACTGCCACCTCGACGGCAGCATGCGGCTCAAGACCATCCTCGAGCTGGCCGAGCAGCAGAAGGTGAAGCTGCCCGCCGACACCGAAGAGGGCCTGGGCAAGGCGATCCACAAGGGCGAGATCTGCAAGGACCTCGAGGACTACCTGGTGGCCTTCGACGTCACCTGCAGCGTGCTGCAGACCGAGGAGGCGCTCTACCGCGCTGCCTACGAGCTGGGCGTCGACGCTGCGGCGGAAGGCGTGCGCTACCTCGAGGTGCGCTACGCGCCGGTGCTGCACCAGGCGCGGGGCCTCAAGCTCACCCACATCATCGACTCGGTGCTCGAGGGGCTGCGCCGCGCCAAGCACGAGACGCGCATCAAGTACGGCGTGATCCTCTGCGGCATCCGCCACATGAGCCCGGAGACGAGCCTGCGCCTCGCCGAGCTGTGCGTGGCGTACAAGAACCGCGGCGTGGTGGGCTTCGATCTGGCTGGTGCGGAAGCGAACTTCCCCGCCAAGGAGCACCGCCAGGCGTTCCAGCTCATCCTCAAGAACAACGTCAACTGCACCGCGCACGCGGGCGAGGCATACGGCCCGGAGTCGATCGGCCAGGCGCTCCACTACCTGGGCGCGCACCGCATCGGTCACGGCGTGCGGCTGCGCGAAGACGGCGACCTGCTCAACTACGTCAACGATCACCGGGTGCCGCTCGAGTGCTGCCCCTCGTCGAACGTGCAGACGCGCGCGGTCGACGACATGAAGGCGCACCCGCTGAAGTTCTATTTCGACTACGGCCTGCGGGTGACCATCAACACCGACAACCGGCTGATCACCGACACTACCGTGTCGCGCGAGTACCTGATCGCGCACCAGCAGCTGGGCCTGTCGCTGGAAGATCTGACCACGGTGATGGTGTCGGGCTTCAAGAGCGCGTTCCTGCCGTTCCGCGAGAAGCAGGACCTGCTCAAGGCCGTCAACGCGGAGATCGACGCCACCCTGCGGACGTTCGAGCGGAAGAGCCTGGCGAAGTGAACCAGCGGTGGGCGACCTGGCGCTTTGGCGCCGTGGTGCTCTGGGCGGTGGGCGTCCAGACGCACGAACTGGTGAGCACCGCAGCCTTCGCGTTGCTGGTGATGCTCTTCGTGCCCCCGCTGCTGGCGCACGTGCAGGCCGGGACCCTCGATGCCCAGGTGCGGCCCTGGCGGCCGTTGATCGCGTTCATCGCGTGGTCGCTCCTGGCGCCGACGATCGCGGGACAGTTTCCGGATTGGACGGGCTTCGCCCGCACGCTCGACTGGGCGACCATTCCGTTGATCGCCGCGACCGCCGACGAGCTCACGCCCCGGCGCTGGAAGATCCTCACGCTGGTTTCGGTGGGCGTGCTGGGCCTCTCGAGCGTGGTGGCGGGGCTGCAGCACTTCGGCCTCTGGCCCCCGCTGAGCGCGTTCGAGGGGTTGGAGTGGCTGCGCATTCCCTTCGCGCGCGTCTACGAGCCCATCGCAGACTCCGGACGCTTCATGGGCGGCGGGCTGCTCTTCCATCGGCTCAAGTTCGGCCACGTGTCGGGGCTGGTGGTGGTGGGGGCGATCGTCGCCTCGCGTCACCTCACGGGCCGGCTGCGCGCGGCGGTGATCGCGTTGGGCCTGCTCGGCTTCGTGGCGGTGCTGGTGTTCCCCTACGCGCGCATGGGCGCGGTCGCGATGACGTTGACGGCGGGGCTGACGGTGGCGTTGGTCTCGGCCTCTCCGAAGCGCGCGCTGCTGATCAGCGCGGGGCTGGGGCTGGTCGGCCTGGTCGTGGTGCTCGGCATCACGCCGCTGCGTGATCGCTTCGCGTCCGCGCTGACGGATCAGGGCAGCGGTCAGCGCACGCAGCACCTGGCCGCGGGCCTCGAGGCGGTGAGGCAGCACCCCTTCGTCGGGGTCGGGCCGGGCCAGTTCCGCCCTTCGAAGTTCGCCGACCCGACCATGGCCGAGCACGTGAAGGACAACCCGGGCAAGGCGCACAACCAGTACCTCTCGATGGCGGCGGAGACGGGCATTCCGGGGGCGCTGATCTTCATCGGGCTGCTGGGGTGGCTGGTGGCGATCGCCCGCGGCCGGCCCTACGGCGCGCTGACTGGGGGGGCGATCGCCTTCTTCGCGGTGCTCTCGCTCGCGCACGACCCGCTCTTCCAGGCGCCCGTCAGCATGGCGCTGATGCTGGCGTTAGGCCTGGGCTTGAAGTCGGCCGGCAAGTGATTGTGCCTCATGGCCCGTCGGGGCGCCGCTGCCAGACCTCGAGACCTCCGAGCTCGAGGCGCTCATGCGTGGTTTCGAGGCGCTTCATCAGCGCGGGGGAGAGCTGCCGCCGGCCGCGATCACCCAGGACGACGGAGCGGCACCGGTCGAGGATCGGCATCGGGTCCTGGCCTGCGGCGAAGGCGGCCGCGGCGTTGGGGAAGCGCTGGCCGCCCGCGACCGCGGTGAGCAGTTGCTGTCCATAGTTGTCGATGACCAGCGGGGTGCCCGCCAGCCGCGGGGGCAGCCGGCCGGCCGCGAGCGACCAGCCCGGCTCGAAGGTGAAGACGCAGTCGCTCGAGTTCTCGAGCGGCGAGCGCTTCAGGGCGAGGTGCTGATCCGTGCCCTTCGCGCGGCGAAGGCAGTGCGCCAGCGAGCTGCCGACCCCCAGGACGATCGCCGCGAGGACCACGAGGACCTGCCAGCGAGCCCGCCGGACGAGCTGAGTGAGCAGCGCACCCGCGAGCACCGCCTCGGAGGCGATCAGGTGCGCGTTGTATTGGCTCCAGTACCCAGAGGAGGCGAAGAAGGCGGCGAGGGTGAGGCCCCAGGCGCAGACCATCACGCGCGCAGCGACCGTCCACGCAGGCCCGCGGCGCAGCACCAACAGCGCGGCGAGTACCGCGGCCATCACGGGAGAGGCCAGGTGTCGGAGCGCGAAGATCTGCTCGACGCGGGAGAGGCGCTCGGTGATCCCGTCTGGCGGGCGCCAGAGGTGAAAGAGCCCCACCTGCTCGACGAACGCCGTTGGACTGGCGAGGGCGAACGGCAGCACCACGAGCGCGAACGTCGCGAGCACTCCGACCAGAAACTGCAGCACGTCGCGGCGTTGGGCGAACGAAGCGACGCCCCAGAGCCCGCCCAGGACCCAGATCGCCGCCCACAGCTTGATGGAGATCGCGAGGCCACCCAGCGCTCCAGCGAACGCCAACCAGCGCTGACGCTGCGGACTGACCGACGCCTGCACCACCGCGAGGGCGAAGCAGAGGCAGACGAGGTTGAGCAACGGCTCGAGGAAGGGCCCGCGCTCGACTTCGACGAGCTCCGGATAGGTGGCGTAGAAGACCGCCGCGACCATCGCTCCCCAGCGCGCGGGCGCCCGGTCGCCCTCGGGCCACCTCAGCACCAGCTGGGCGACCAGCAGCACGTTGATCGTCCCCAGCGTCGCGGCGATCCACCGGCTCAGCGCGAAGGCGCCGTCGATGCCCAGAAGGGAGTGGGTCCACGCCGAGGTGAGCGCGAGAAATGCCAGCATCCCCGGCGGATGCACGAAGACGAAGTCGCGGTAGGGGAGCCCGCCGTCGAGCAGCCAGGACGCCGCGCTGAAATAGACGCCTTCGTCGTAGTCGACGCGGTAGCTCCAGGCGCCGTCGGCGCCGAAGAACGGGAACACCCGCAGCAGGAAGGCGCCGATCGCGATCGCCCCCAGCACCACCTGGTGGCTGCGGCTACTCGAGGTGCCAGTCATAGGTGAGATCGGGAGTGCAGCCGGTGGGCAGCCTGATGAGCGCGAGGTCTCGTTCGGTCGCGACCTCGGTGCCGGCGATCGTGCCGCGTCGCGCGATGGCGTAGTTGTAGTGGCCGTCTCCGGCGCCCGGTGGCTCGAAGCGGTACATCGGCACGCGCTGGTGCAGGTACGCGTAGCCGCCCGTGCGCCAGTTATCGATGCTCGCGATCTTGAGCCCGCAGAGATCGGTGAGCGAGCGGGCTCGCAGCAGCAGCCGATTCTCCGGGCCCCCGTAGTCGATCGCGGAGCCGCTCGGGCTCCAGATGCCCAGGCGCGAGAAGGTGAGGGTGGGCAGGGTCGCCAGTGAGATGAGCGCCAGCACGATCAACCCGAAACCGGCGCGGCGATCTGCGAGTCGATCGAGCCCGAGCGCCGCCTGCGCGCAGAGCAGCGGAATGATCGGGAAGAGGAAGCGCAGTTCCTTGTGCGGGATGTACGAGTGCACGAGGAAGAACCCGAGCGCGATGAGCGGAACCGCCGGCCGGGTGCGCGCTCCGTACGCCGTCAGGGCGACCACCGGAATCATCGTCAGGCCTTCCGTCGTCGCCAGCGCCTGCACGTAGTGAAGGAACGGCGCGGTGCCGAAGTCGGACGAGCGGCCCTCGATCAAGTTGAAGCGCAGGTACTGCCGCGCGGAGTGAAAGGGCGCTCCCCAGGTGAGGAGATCGACGGCTCCGTAGGCGAGGGCTCCGAGGAGCAGCAGTCCGAGGAGTAACGCGGCTTCTTTCCTTCGGCGCTCAGCCAGCAGCATCGCCAGCGCGCCGACGCAGAAGAGCCCGTTCTGCAGGCGGAGCCCGACGGCGAGGGTGAGGAGGAGGGCGGCGAGGATCAGTTTGCCCCGACCCTGAGAGCGGAGGAGGAGCGAGAAGGCGAGGGTCACCGGCAGCGCGGAGAGCGTCTCGCCCATCGCGCGCGGGGCCACGTACACGGCGAACCCCATCAGCGCGAAGGTGGTGGCAGCCACGGCGGCGGCGAACGGAGAGGCGTCCTGCGCGCGCGCCAGCCGGAAGATCGCCCACGCCGTGGCGACGCCGGCCAGGCAGAACGTCACCTCGACCGCGACGAGGTAATCGAGCCCGAGCGCGCTCGACAGCTTCATCACCAGCGCCACGAAGCCCGGCAGCGTCCAGTGGCGCGCGCCCTCGAGGAACTCCCACGCCTGCCAGCCGTAGCCGAACACCGCCCGGTGCGCGGGCTCGAGCGACTGGTAGTACTCGTCGGGCCAGAGCAGGCCGTCGTCGTGAAAGGCGAACCCCAGGCGCGCCACCAGACCGACGAACAGGCCGCCGATCAGCAGGGGGGGCGCGAGTTGGTTTCCCCTGTCTTCCGCGGGCGGCATCGGGCGGCGCCATACCACCCTGCCGTGCTATGCGCGCCCCATGCAGACCTTCGCAGAGGTGGCCGCGTTCATCCGGCAGAACGAAGTGGGTCGGCGGGCCTGGCTGGACACGCCCTACGGCCGCCGCCTGGTCACCTACGCCGATCTGACGGCCACGGGCCGATACCTGCACTTCGTGGAGGCCTGGCTGCGGCGCGTGCGGCCGTTCTACGCGAACTCGCACACCGCGATCTCTTCCACCGGCCGGGTGATGACGGAGCTGCGCGAAGAAGCGCGCCGGGTGATTCGCCGTTCGCTCAACGCCGGCCCGCAGGACGAGGTGCTCTTCGTGGGCAGCGGTGCCACCGCGGCGATCAACAAGCTGGTGGGGCTGCTGGGCTGGCGCATCTCCGAGCCGCTGGAGCGCGAGTTCAACCTCTCGTCCCTGATTCCCCGGGAGAAGCGCCCGGTGGTGTTCGTCGGCCCCTACGAGCACCACAGCAACGAGCTGCCCTGGCTGGAGTCGGTGGCCGAGGTGGTGGCGATCGGCCTCACGCCGCAGGGCCAGATCGATCTCGGCGATCTCGAGCGCAAGCTCGCGGCCTACCCGAACCGCGCGATGAAGCTGGGGGCCTTCTCCGCGGCCTCGAACGTGACGGGGGTGCTGACCGACGTGAAGGCGGTCTCGAAGCTGATGCACAAGCACGGCGGGGTGGTGGTCTTCGACTACGCCGCCGGCGGGCCGTACATGCCGATCGACATGCACCCTGCAGACGAGAGCGAGCGCATCGACGCGCTGGTGCTCTCCACCCACAAGTTCATCGGCGGGCCCGAAGGCTCAGGGGTGCTGGTGGCCCACCGGGACTTCTTCAAGACGCGCAGCCCCGAGCGGCCGGGCGGCGGCACGGTGGACTACGTGGCCTCGTTCGAGCGCACCTCGGTGGACTACGTGGGCCGACTCGACGAGCGGGAAGAGGGCGGCACCCCGGCGATCCTGGGCGACATCCGCGCGGGCATCGGCTTCCTGGTGAAGGAGATGACCGGGCCGGCGCGCATCCTCGAGCACGACATTCACCTCTCGGAATACGCGCTCTCGCGGCTCGGGCGGCACCCGCGCGTTCAGATTCTCGGGCCCACCAACCTGCAACGCCTGCCGATCATCAGCTTCAACATCAAGCGGCTGCACCACGACTTCGTGTCGGCGCTGCTCGATCACCTGTTTGGAATTCAGAACCGCGCGGGGTGCAGCTGCGCGGGGCCGTACGGGCACCGGCTGCTGGGCATCGATCGCGAGCGCTCGGAGAAGTACCGCGCGCAGATCGCCCGGGGGCTGGGCGGGCTCAAGCCGGGCTGGGTGCGCGTCACCTTGCCGTACTACGCGAGCGACGAGGACATCGAGTACCTGCTCTCGGCGATCGAGTTCGTGGCGGATCACGGGCACGACTTCCTGCCGGAGTACCGGCTGGGCTGGCTCGACGGCGTGTGGCACCACGTCGAGCGGCCGATGACCGACTTGAAGCCGATCGAGCTGACGGTGGACGCGCTCACCGAGGCGGCGCAGAGCTTCGCGGCAGGCGATCACGAGCAGCCGCTGTCGATCGCGCAGATCCGCGCCGAGCGGCGCCGCTACTTCGACGAGGCGAAGGCCCACGTGAAGGAACTCGAGGAACTGGCGCTGCGCAAGCCGCCGCTGTGGAACCCGCCCACGGGAAAGCCCGACGTGGACGCGCTGGTGTGGTTCGACATGGTGCACGCCGACGATCCGTGGAGCCGCGTGCCGGACGTTGCACCCGAGCGCCTGCTGCCGAGCCGGTGCGGGTTGTTCACGGACGTCGCCGTCGCGATCAATTAGTGGGGCGGCGCGAAGACCGATCGCAATGAGCGGGCGTCGATGGCGGCGTCGAGCCAGGTCTCCAGGACGGCGGCGTCGGCCTCGGCCAGCTTCGCCTCGACGGCAGCGGGGATCTTCTTGAACCGTTTCGTGAGCACGCGGGTCAGCGAGCGCCTGAGTGCCATCTCCTGGCCGTCCTTGAGCCCCTTCTCGAGCCCCTTCTCGAGGCCCTTCTTGAGGCCCGCGCGCATGCCCTTTCTCCGCCCCAGCATTTCCAGGTACTGATTGATGGTCTGCATCGCGTCCTCCTGATCGTCCTCTTCCAGGGCCCGCTGTACCAGCGGGAGCCCTTCTTTTCCTGCGACCCCGCCAAGGTAACCGAGGAAGGTCGTGAGCGTCGACCGGTCGTTCTTCAGGGCTGAAATGACCGAACGAATGAGCGCTGGCTGCCGCAGCTCTCCGGTCGCCGCTGCCTTCAACGCGAGCAGTCCGCCCTTGAGGGTCTGGTGGCGTGACAGGCGGCGCGCTGATTCAGCGCCCACGTCGACCAGGATCACCTCGAAGTCGACACAGAATCGCCGCAAGGTTCGGCTGGTGCCGATCAAGTCTGAGAACCGGCGCGGGCCTCTCCACCTGGGCTCTCCGTTGTAGACGACGATCGCGACCACCGGCGGCAGGGTGCGTCTTCTCCCTCGTTGCTTCGCCAGCCTCGAGTAGAGCGCGGACACGTAGCGGAGCACCTGCACGAGCACGAACACGTCGGGCGTGCGCTTGTGTTCGAGGAGGCAATACACGTAGCCGTCCCGTCCGCCCCGCCTCGGGACTCGCAGCACCTGGTCCGCGATGCTCGCCTTGAGCGACTCGTCGATG
>VFKJ01000250.1 GCA_009885595.1 Myxococcales bacterium
GCGCGGAGGCTGCGGAGGCACGTGCGGCGGCGGCGGCGGCGGAGGCGGCGGAGGCGGTGGCAGATGCGGCGGCGGCCGCGGCGACGGTGGCCGCGTCGTGCTACGCCAGCGGCAAGGACGCCGTTGCCGCCGCCACCGCCGCCGCCGCCGCCTCCGCCGCCGCCGCCGCCGCCGCCGCCGCGTCCGGGCGAGCCATCGCCCCCCGCGGTCGCGGCCGGGGTCACCCACTCGCCGCTGACGATGGAGCCGCGCGACACCCCGCAGCCCAGGCCCATGCCGATCGCGGTGCCATCGCCCCCGTTCTGGGCAGCGCCTCCCGCGAGGCCTTCACCGGGCACCGTGCAGTCGTACTTGCAGAACGCGGTCTGCGAAGGATCCGAGTGGCGATAGGTGGCGTTGGAGCCGCCGGTGCCGTTGAAGCCGCCCTGCCCGTACGCCTGCGGATCGAGGTTCAAGTCGGTGCCCGCGCCGGGGTTTCCGGGCGCCCCACACAGCGGGTTGACGCCCGCCACCCCGCCCACCTGAGTCTCGCCGGTGCAGGTAGGCGAGTTGCACTCGCGGGCAGGCAGGCCGTTTTGTCCCCCGCCGCCGTTGACGCCCGCCACCCCGGGCAGCGCCGCTGAGCCATCGCCGCCGCGACCACCGACCACGTGGTTGTTCGAAATGACGAGCCCCGACGCGTTGCGCGCGTAGAGGGCATAGCTGTTCTTCGCCTGCACGCCGGCGAGCGGGCGGGTGTTCACGTCGTAGCCGCGAATGGTGAAGCCGCTGATCACCGTGCGCTGGCTGAGGCCCTCGGCGTTGACGGTGCCGCGCGGCTGGGCGCCGGTGGGCTCGCTGGCCTCGATGAAGGTGGGGAAGAGGATGATGTCGCGCCGCGAGAAGTCGGCGGAGTAGCCGCCGTAGAGCTCCACTGCGTTGATCAGCACCACCTGCTCGGCGTAGGTGCCCTGCGCCCCCAGGATGGAGGTGTGCGCCGCGGGCCTAAAGGCGGTCAGCGCCTCGGCGATGGTGCGGTACGGATTGGCGCGCGTGCCCAGGCTGGTGGGCGACTGCGCCCACACGAAGAGCGAGCGCGCGGCGATGCCGTCGACCTGGTCGCAGTCGCGATCGACGTACGGCAGCCCCGCGGTGGGGTAGGCGGCGAAGCGCTCGGGCTCGTCGGCGACGGAGGGGTTCGACGCGCACTCGCAGCCGTTGGTGTCGTCGCGATCGGCGTTGACGAACTGGTAGGTGATGCCGCAGGTGCCGCTGCTGCAGATCGAGTTCGCCCCGAAGGCGCCCGCGCAGTCGGCCGCGGTGGTGCAGGCCCTGGTGCAGAACCCGTTGCCGCAGGTCTCCTGGGCCCGGCACTGGCTGGCGGTGGTGCAGGTGCGCACGCACTGCCGGTAGGTGGGGTGGCAGCTCGAGCCGCTCGGGCACTCGGAGTCGAGCCGGCAGACCGGGCCGCCCCCGACGCGCTCGGTGGTGCAGCTGGCGATCACGCACCTGGGCGGGGCGGTGGCCGCGCTGCAGCCGCCGTTGGCGTGCTGGATGGTGGGGCTCCACTTCGCCGGGCAGTTGTTGTTGCAGGTGCCGCAGTGCGCGTCGGTGTCGTAGGTGCCGCTGCCCCGGGTGTTGATGAAGCCGTCGTCGATGAGGCTGTCGCAGTCGTTGTCGCGGCCGTCGCAGAACTCGAGCGAGGTGAGCGAGGTGTCGCAGGCGCCGTAGGTGCCGGTGGCGCTGCAGGTCTGGTTGCCGATGCAGGTCGCCGGGCCCGCGGTCACGAAGCACGAGCGGGTGAAGCCCACGTGATCGGTGTTGCACTGGCAGCTGTTGCCGTTGGGCACGCACAGCTTCGCGCCGCTGACGTTCTGGCAGGTGTTGCCCGTGGGACAGCAGCCCTGCTCGCCCACCCGGCCGGTGCAGCCTTCCATCACGCTGGTGACCTCGCAGCTCTGCGCACAGAAGGTGTCGGGATCGGTGCCGACGTTGACGCAGCGATCGCCCGGCACCCGGCAGTCAGCGCTGGTGGTGCAGGGGCGGCACTGCGAGGTGACCGCCCGCTCGCAGATCTGCGGAGCGCCGGGGAGGCTGGGGGTGAGGTACGAGCCCTTCGCGCAGAGGCGCGGCACGCACTCCCGCTGGCCGCCGCGCAGGTCGCAGGTGGCCGCGCCCTCGATCACCACCCCGCCGTCCTGCGCGAGGTTCTCCAGCACCTTGAAGCAGTCGGTGGCGCAGGTGCCGCAGGCGTGCGTGCCCACGTAGACGCCATTGGAGTCGACCAGGCCGTCGTCGATCTGTCCGTTGCAGTCGTCGTCGGCGCCGTTGCACAGCTCGGCCTTCGGGTCGGGCGCGGAGCAGCTGAACGCGGCGCCGCCGTCGGCGTGGCCCACGCAGCTCCACAGGCCGGTGCAGGTCAGGCCCTTGCGGCAGGCCGGGTAGCCGGGGAGCCCGGTGGTGACGAGGTCGGGATCCGGTTGATCGGTGAGCCCGTCGCAGTCGTTGTCGAGGCCGTCGCAGAGCTCCTGCGAGGCCTCGCGCGCGTCGCAGCCGTCCCAGCTGCCGTTGGGCAGGCAGGTCTCCACGCCGAAGCAGGTGGCGCGCGGGTTGGTGCGCTTGCACGAGCGCGTCAGCCCCGCCGAGAGCACGCTGCACTCGCAGGTGTTGCTCTGGGGGAAGCACTGGCGCTGCACGCCGCCATCTCCAGAGACGCGGCACACGCTGCCTGAGGGGCACTGCCCGGTGAGCGAGCAGTCGGTGGTGCAGAAGGAGCCGCTGCCGATGCGCGTGCAGCGATCGCCGATGGTGTTGCAGTCGGAGTCCCGCTCGCACGAAAGGCACTGCACCCGAATGGGCGGAGCGCAGAGGAAGCCCTGGCCGGTGGGCGCCTGCTTGCAGTCCCAGCCCTTGTTGCACCCCAACCCGCCGTCGACCGCGCAGACCGCGCTGCACACCCCGCCATTGCCGGGACCGCGCGGCAGGCACGGCCCGAACAGACACGTGGAGTCCTCGGTGCACGGCCAGCCCTGCTCACCGGGCAGCCCCGCGTCGGGCACCTCGAAGCACTTGCCGTTGACGCACTCGAAGCCCACGCGGCAGTCCGCCTTGAGCTTGCACTCACAGGTGCCGTCGAGCAGGCAGTCCGGCTCGCGCATCGGGGAGAAACAGGCGGAGAGCGCCAGGAGTGCGAGGAGCGGAAGCTGCGCTCGGGGGGTTGCCATGACTTGGGTGCTTCCTTTGGCGGCGTCGGCCAACGCCGTGATGGTGGCGGACCATACACAGCGCCCCCCCTCGCTTGTAGTGCTACGAATCGCGCCATGCCTTCACGAAATCCGCTCTCGAGCGTGGTCGTGCCGACTGATTTTTCCGATGGCGCGCTGCAGGCGTTGACCCGGGCGTTGCGGCTTCCGCTCGGGCCGAAATCGAAGGTCACCCTGCTGCACGTGGTGCCCGACGACATCCCCGGCGTCCTGCGCAAGGAAGCGCTGGTCGAGGCCGAGCGCACCCTCGACAAGGCGCTGGCGAGGGTGCACCAGCTCGCGCTCGATCGCGGGCTCTCCCCCCGGCAGTTCGTCGCCGACGTGGTGGAAGGCGAGAGCTCGGCGCAGATCCTCAAGCGCGCGCACACGGTGGAGGCCGACGTCATCTGCATGGGCCGCCACGGACGGACGTCACTGGTCGAGCTGCGCATCGGCTCGACGGCGCTCAAGGTGGTGCGGCATGGCGACGTGCCGGTGTTGATCGTCCGCAACCCCGCGCCGCGCGCCTACCAGAGCGCGATCGTCGCGGTCGATCTCACGCTGACCTCGGCGAAGGTGCTCAAGGCGGCCAGGCCCTTCGTGGAAGAGACCAGCCGCCTCGAGGTGCTGCACGCCTCCTCGGTGCCGTTCGAGGACTACGTGGTGGTGTCGGGTGATCGCGCCGAGGAGTACCGCGAGGAGGCGCTCAAGGGCGCGATCAAGGATCTCGACACTCTGGTGGCGAGGTCGGGCTTGAAGGCCGAGGGCCGGGTGCTGGGTGGGGATGCGCGGCTGTTGATCGTGGAAGAAGCGAAGGCGACCAAAGCTGAGCTGATCGTCGTCGGCACCCACGGGCGCAAGGGCGTGAGGAAGTTGATTCTGGGCAGCGTGGCGGAGTGGATCATGACGCACACCACTTCTGACGTGCTGGTCACGCGGAGCTGA
>VFKJ01000213.1 GCA_009885595.1 Myxococcales bacterium
CGTTCTACACCCTGGGGCCGCTCACCACCGACATCGCCCCCGGGTACGATCACATCACCTCGGGCATCGGCGCCGCGCTCATCGGCTGGTTCGGCACCGCGATGCTCTGCTACGTGACGCCCAAGGAGCACCTGGGGCTGCCCGACAAGGACGACGTGCGGGTCGGCGTGGTGACCTACAAGATCGCGGCGCACGCGGCGGATCTGGCCAAGGGCCACCCGGGCGCGCAGCAACGGGACAACGCGCTGTCGAAGGCCCGCTTCGAGTTCCGGTGGATGGATCAGTTCGCGCTCTCGCTCGATCCGGAGAAGGCCAAGGAGTTCCACGACGAGACGCTGCCGGCCGACGGCGCGAAGACGGCGCACTTCTGCTCGATGTGCGGCCCGCACTTCTGCTCGATGAAGATCACCGGCGACGTGCGCGCGATCGCGCAGGGCATGGAAGCGAAGGCCCAGGAATTCCGAGAAGGCGGCTCGGAGATCTACAAGGCGAAGCCCGAGGTCCCGGAGGCGACGTGACGCCTGGCGCGTCGGGCTCACTCACGCTGCACTGACAGCACCTGCAGGCGCCAGCGTCGGCGGCCGTCGTCCCAGGCGAAGGTGTCTCCCTGGCTCAGGCCGATGAGCGAACAACCGATCGGCGTCAGGACCGACAGGGAGGCCGTTCCGGGCCGGGCGTCTTCGGGCAGCACCACCCTCACCTCGCGCTCCTGGCCGGTCTCGAGGTTGCGGTACGAAACCCTGCTCCCGAGCGTGACGAGGTTCGCGGCCCCACCGCCTTCCACCACGCGCGCACGGTAAAGTTCTTCTTCGAGGCGCTCGACCAGCAGGTGGCGCACGTGGCCCGTGTCCTGGGCGAGCAAGGTGGTGAGGCGGTCGGCGTCGGGACGGGTGAGCGTGATGGGCGGCTGCAGCTGCATGGAGAGCTCCTTAGGTGAGGCGAGGGAATGGGGAGAGGTCCCACCGCGGCGGCGCCAGCGGTGGGCTCAGCCCGGGAAGATGAGTGACGACGGCACCACACACGGGTGCCCGGAACGCAGGGGCAGCACAGGGCTGGTGCAGAAGCGGCTCATGGACGAGGGGGAAACCGTCGAAGCCGCAAAAGCTTCCCGCCCTGCCCGTTTTTCTTCCGAGACGCTCCAAGCAGGCAGTGGCTGGCCATTCCGTTGCAAGCGCCCCAGGTCGCGATGCGAACTCTCGCCACCTTGCACCCTGAGGGCTTTCACGGCCGCGGCCGCACCCGCAGCTTCTTCGAGGGCTGGTACGTCAAGCTCGTCTCGGCGGATCGCGCGCACCGCTGGGCGGTGATTCCCGGCGTCTTCCTGGGGCCCAAGGGTGACAGCGAGGCCTTCGTGCAGGTGCTCGACGGCGGCACGCGGCGCTCCTG
The DNA here is from genome assembly GCA_009885595.1 of Myxococcales bacterium. Lineage (GTDB taxonomy): Bacteria > Myxococcota > Myxococcia > Myxococcales > Myxococcaceae > Archangium_A. The sequence continues at coordinate 1,387 of VFKJ01000213.1, forward strand.
GTACCACCGCTTCGAGCTCAGCGCGTTCTCTGGTGAGGAGGGCCGCTTCGACGTGCGCGTCGGTGAGAGCCACTTCACCAGTCAGGGCGTGTCGCTTCAGCTGGCCGATGGTCCGCTGCGGGGCGAGCTCCACTTCTCGGCCTTGAAGCCCTGGCCGGTGACGGTGCGCTCGCCGGGCGTGATGGGCTGGTACGCGTGGGTGCCCTTCATGGAGTGCTACCACGGCGTGCTCGGCTTCTCGCACGAGCTGTCGGGCTCCCTCGACATCGAGGGCAAGCGCGTCTCCTTCGACGGAGGCCTCGGCTACCTCGAGAAGGACTGGGGCGCGGCGTTCCCAGCGGCGTACGTCTGGCAACAGACCAACCACTTCACCGCGCCCGACACCTGCCTGAGCGCGTCGGTGGCCGTCATCCCCTGGCTGTTCACGAGCTTCCGCGGCTTCGTCGTCGGCCTCTGGCACCAGGGCACGCTCTACCGCTTCGCGACCTACACCGGCGCGCGGGTGGATCGGCTCGAGATCGACGACGCCGAGGTGCGCTGGACGGTGTCCGACCGGCGACATCGACTCGAGCTGCGCACGGAGCGCCGGGCCGGCGGGCTGCTCCACGCGCCGACTCGCACGCAGATGCACCGGCGGATCGAGGAGTCGCTGGACGCCGTGGTGCAGGTGAGGCTCACCACGCTGAACGGCAAGGTGCTCCTGGAAGACACCGGAGCGTGCGCCGGGCTCGAGGTGTCCGGCGATCTGAAGCGACTGACGGGCGGCGAGAGGCCTTCGCGGGGCTGATGGAGAGGCGGCTCGGCTCGTTCTTCTTCACTCGAAGCTGGACTCGTCCGCCGGCGGTGCTTCCGGGGGAGGGGGCGGCGCGCCGAGCCCGAAGGCGCCCTTGAGCACCCGCTCCAGCCGCTCCGCCTCGGCGCGCTGGGACTCAGGAATGTGCGCGACCAGCACCTCGCGCAAGAGCGCGCGATCTTTCTCGAAGTCCACACACAGGCAGGCGGCGCCGTCTTCCTGTTGCAGCAGCTCTGCCGCGCGCACCGAATCGAAGGGGACGACCAGCGTGCGCGGGTAGCCCGCGATGGGCGAGGTGAAGTCGAGGCGCAGGCTGACGGTGCCGAAGTTGGCGACGAACCGGCGCTGGCGTTTCTCCAGGCGCTCCAGGCGGACCGCCGCGGCCACCAGGAGGCCGCCCAGCACCAGCAACGTCAAGACGACCGAGGTGTCCCACTGCAGCACCAGCGCGCCCACCGAGAAGACCAAAAACGAGAAGCCGGCGGCCCACACCAGGCTCGAACGCCAGGTGCCCAGGCCCTTCGCGGTCTCGCCGATCAACATCGACGGCTCGTAGCGGAGCCTGACGTCGCCCAGCGCCCTGGGCGCGGGGTTGCTCTCGAGCACGTCGGCGAAGCGGGCCATGGGGCGCGCACTGTACTCAGGCGAGGTCCGGGCAGACTCCCGTCTCACCCCGCGCCATTCGGTGATCGCCGACCCAAAGGGCGATGCTACGCTGCGCGCCCGATGGGCTCAGCGATCCCGGCGTTCCTGTTCTTTCAGCTCGTGAGCGCCACCCCCGTCCCCACTGAGGCCGAGCCCGACGAAGAGCTGACCCCGCTGACGCCGATCGGTCGCACCACGCCGGACCCGGTTCCCGCCGCGACGCCTGCGGCCGCGCCCACCGTCACCACCACCCCTGCGCCGGCCAGGACCACCGTGGGTCTCGAGCTGGGGCTCAAGGTGGCCCTGGTGATTCCCGTGGGCAGGGTTGGCGCGACCACCGCTTCTCTCGACGGGGCGACCACCACCACCCGCTCGGTGGCGCCGGCGGTGGCGCTGGCGATTCGCTACCGGTTGCCGTTCGCGCGCTCGCTCATGGTGGCCGCGGAGGGCGGGTACAGCCGCCTCTGGGGCGCGGGGTCCCGCCAGCTGTCGAACGACCCCGACTTCGGAACGTCCGCGGACTGGACCTGGAAGATGGACCTCATCCCGCTCCTGCTCGGGCTCGCGTGGGAACTGCCCATCGACCTTCCCGTGAAGTTCGCCCCGGTCGCCGGTGGGGCCGCCGTCTTCGTCAGCGCGCAGTCCACCTACGGAGCGACCGACGCGGTCGCCAATTCGCCGCAGCCGGGCTGGGCGCTGGGTTGGTACGCCGGCCTCGAGGTCTCGGTGGCGGTGGGCCCGGGGGTGATCGCGCTCGAGGCGCGCTACCTCGGAGCGCGGACCGATCTCGGTTTCCCAAAGCTGTATGGCAAGACATTCAATGGCTCCCCCGGTGATGTCCAGGGCACGCAAGTGTTCGCCGGCTACCGCTTCTCGTTCTGACACCCGTCCCCCGGTACTCCCCATGCGTGGAAGCTCACTCGTCGCCCCGCTGTGCGCGTTGTTCGTGGTGGGCTGCTCCGATCAGGACTTCGTGAGCGACATCCCGTTGCGGGTGGTGGCGACCTCACCCTCGGGGAACGCCACTGAGATCGGCCGGGCGGCAGCGATCACCGCGACCTTCAGCGAGAAGCTCAAGGCCGATTCTGTGCCGGCGGCCGTGCGGCTGGAGCGCATCGGCTCGCTCTCCACCCCGATCGAGCCGCTCAAGCTCGAGGCGACCGTCACCTACTCGGACGATCCCGTGCCCACGGTCACCGTGACGCCCACCCGCAAGCTGGCGTTCTCGTCCCGCTTCCGGGTGAGCATCGCCACCACCTTGCTGCGCGCGCGCGACGCAGGCCCGCTCGCGGTGCCCGTGAGCTGGACCTTCGAGACCGGCAGCCCGCCCGCCTTCCACGTGGAGCAGTTCACCCCGCCCGATGCTTCCAGCGGCGCACCGGCCGGGCTGCCCTTGACGATCCGCTTCAGCGAGCCGCCCAACTGCGCCTCGCTGGTGGGCGGCATCACCGTGACCGAGGCGTTCGATCCACATCCCCACACCGCGGGGCCCCCGGCAGTGGTGGCGGGCAGCTGGTCCTGCACCCAGGTCGATTCGGGAGCGGCCGAGACGCTCGACGGCGAGGTCTGCGACACGGACCCTGACGTGTGCGTGGTGACCTTCGCCCCGACCACCACCGGCTTTCGCTTCAAGTCGTCGTCGAACGTGACCATCGCGCTGGCGGCCACCGTGCAATCCGCGCGCGCCACCTCGACGGGGGGACAGCTCACCGGCCCCACCACGGCCACCTTCCGCGTCGAAGATCCACCGCCGCTCGCGCTGGTCGCCAGCTCGCCGGGCAACGGGGCTTCCTGGGTCGCCGTCACGCCACAGCCCGAGCTCCAGCTGGGCTTCTCCGAGCCGGTCGACTGCGCGTCGGGGTCGATGACCACCGTGAGCGCCACCGTCACCGATTCGGAGGGGGTGAGCACGGCGTGGCCCTTCACCCTGCGCTGCACCGCGGGCCAGGTCTCCTTCGCGCTGGTGCCCGCGGCCCCCGCGACCCCGCTCCCCTACGGGGCCACGGTGAGCGTCACCCTGCAGGGCGGCGCCTTCGGCACGCCGGTGATCGAGAGCGCGCGCGCCACCACCCGCGGCGGCCAGCTGCCGGGAGATCTGACCGTGAGCTTCCAGACCGAGGAGGCGCCTTCGTTGACCCTCTCCAGCTCGAGCCCGGCGAGCGGTTCGATTCACGCCGCGGTCAACGATGCCCTCACCTTCGACTTCAGCCACACGCTCGACTGCGCGTCGGTGACCAACACCAGCGTGCTGGTCAACGTGGTGCCGCCGCTGCTCGAGTCGGGCGCCGCCTCGGCCGCCGCGTACACCGACAGCTGCGTGTTCACCTGCCCCGCCGGCGCGAACGACCACCGCTTCTCCTGCGCGCACGGCACCTTCCCCGCTTCAGCCCAGGTGACCACCACCCTGCTGGGCGCGGCCACCGCGGCGGGCTCGCTGCGCTCCAGCGCCGGCAACGTGCTGCGCGCGCCCGGCGTCAGCGTGTCGTTCCGCGCCGAAGATCCGCAGCCGCTGCTGGTGATCGGCAGCGCGCCCAACGGGAACCCCGGCAACAACGTCTCGGCCAACACCGACGTGCGCTTCACCTTCAGCCGGCCGGTGCGCTGCGCGCAGCTCTCCAGCACCACCCTGCCCCGGCTGCAGCTGGTGCAGGTCGACACCGGCGCGGTGGTGCCCGGCACCATCACCTGCGTCGACGGCTCCAGCTCGGGGCCCACGGTGAACGGAACGGTGGCGGTCTTCCGGCCCTCGGCGCCGCTGACCGTGCTCAAGCGCTACCGGGCGCGGGCGTTGGGCGGCATCGTCGCCGCTGACGCCACCGTGGCCGACGGCACCGTGTGGGGGCAGCTCCCGCAGGACGTCGAGGTGGAGTTCGTGATCTCGTACGAGAACCTCGAGGTCGTGAGCACCACCCCGACCGCGGCCGCACAGCTGGTCTCGGTCGGTTCTTCCGTCTCGCTCCAGTTCAACCAGGACCTCACGCCCGGCACGCTGGTGCCCTGCACGCCTGCCGTGCAGACCGGCTGCAACGTCTTCCTCAACCGCGGCGCCACCTCGAGCCAGGCGGGCGCGCTCGCCGTCGACGCTTTGACGTACGACGGCAACACCTTCACCTGGACGATGAACCCCAACGATCCGGCGAACGCGCCCTTCCTCGAAGGCGACGTCGAGTACACCATGACGGTGCGCGGGGCAGGGCCCGGCCCGCTGGGCGCGAACGGCGTTTCCCGGCTGCCGGTCGACTTCATCTTCAGCTTCCGCACCTCGTCGGGCCAGTTGGTGCTCAGCAGCACCCCGCCGAACCTCGCCACCGGCGTGCGGGCGACGGCGCCCATCTGCGTCGAGTTCGTCAACGACATCGACGTGACCAGCCTCACCGCCGGAGGCACGCCGCAGCTCACGCTCTCGTACGAGGACACCTTCGGCAACGAAGCGGCGCTCCCGCTCGACCCGGCGACGCCGTACACCATCACCGGCACCTCGGGACGCACGGCCAACTACGTCTGCCTCAACATCACCGTCTCGCCGTTCGCCTGCGATCCCGGGACGCACCGGCTGCGCTCGGCCACCACCTATACCGGCCAGGTCTCGACCTCCGTGCTGGTGGGAGGCATGCCGCTCACCCCCGCCTTCTCCTGGACCTTCACCACCCGCCTGCCGCCGCAGCTGAACACCCTGCGCAAGCAGAACATCGTCATCTCGGAGCCCTTCGCGGCCGGCAACACCGAGGTGCCGATCAACTCGGCCTTCGTGATCGCGTTCGCCGAGCCGATGAGCGCCGCCTCGCTCACCGCGGCGAACCTGCGCCTGGTGCCCCTCGATGGCTCGCCCGCGGTGGTCACCACCGTCACCACCGACGGGCTGCCGCAGCCGCTCTCGGCGGTGCTCAGCACGCCCGGCCTCAGCTACCTCACCGGCACCACCGGCCGCTACGCGGTGGAGTTGCTGGGCGGAGCGGGCGGCGTCACCGCGGCGGACGGCACTCCGCTCGCCAACGACGTGCGCGTGGACTTCACCACCAGCCCGGCGGCGGTGTTGACCATCTCCCCGCCCGAGGCGTCGCTCACGCCCAACGTGCTCATCCCCCTGGTGTCGACGCGCGATCTCTGGCCGACCTCGGTGACCAGCAACGCCATTCTCGCCACCCGCGCGGGAGTGCCGATCAGCGGGACGGTGGCGCTGCAGGCTGCCCAGCCGCGCGGGGCGACCTACATCGCCAACCCCACCTGGCTCACCAACGACGTCGGCCCCTTCGTGGTGCGCACCACCACCGGCATCCTC
>VFKJ01000202.1 GCA_009885595.1 Myxococcales bacterium
AGACACGAACGGAGGGGGTATTCGGAATTCGGGCCATGAGGACCGATATCAATATCAGCTAAGAGAGCCCGGTGCGCGCAGACGCTTCACTGGAGCTCCCGGTCGCCCCCCTGGGCCGGTTGATCAATGCCCAGGGGTGGCTCATGGAAGTGGCGCGACGAACTCCGCGGCGCTGGGCGCGCGCGTGACTAGGCGGCCTGGAGAACACAGGAACACGACGTCGCCCTCGCTGAGTAGAAGAGGTCGGGCGGCGCGTACGTTCTCTCCCCTTCGCGTAAGGCTCCGATGAAGAAGCTCGTTCCCATCCTGGTGGCCGTCGCGTTCTCCAGCTCGTTCGCGATCCTGTTCGCGATCCGGTTCGGTTCGCACACCCCGTCCGAAGCCGAGGACTACGCCCACCTCCCGAAGTCGGAGAGCCCGCCTGCGCTCTTCAACTCGCCTGACTTTTCCTTCCGTGATCAACACGCAGCGCCCGTCACCAGGGCCTCGCTCACCGGACAGCCGTACATCGCGAACTTCATCTTCACCACCTGCCGCACCATCTGCCCGCTGCTGACCTCGAAGATGGTGCGGCTGCAACGCGATCTTCCGGGCCTGCCGATGCGCTTCGTCAGCTTCTCCGTCGATCCCGAACACGACACCGCCGAGGCGCTCGCGAAGTACGCCGACGAGTGGAACCCCGACGAGAAGCGATGGCTGCTGCTCGAGACCACGCCCAAAGGGCTCGAGGCCGCCGCGGTCGGCTTTCACGTCACCGCGCAGCGCACCGATGGCGGCCTCGACGCGGTGATGCACAGCGCCGTGTTCATGCTCGTCGATCAGCACGGCGTCGTGCGCGGTGTCTACAGCAGCGAGGAGCCAGGCGAGTTCAAGGCGTTGGTGAGGGACGCGCGCACGTTGACGGGCGCCGGTGCCGCTTTGCCGCCGGTCGCGAAGGCGCGCTCAGGCGAGGTGCTCTTTCACGAGATGTCCTGCGCCAACTGCCATGAACGCCCCGAGCTCGCGCCCCCGCTGGGCGGCCTGCTCGGTCAACGCCGGACGCTCGAGACGAGCCTGATCGTCACCGCTGATGACGCGTACCTCAAGGAAGCCATCGTCGCGCCGGCGGCCAAGCGCGTCGCCGGATACCCCTTGATGATGCCTTCGTTGGCAGGCCACCTGACCAGCGACGAGCTCGACTCGCTGGTGAAGTACATCGTGGCGCTCCCACCTCCGACCTCGAACCCCGACGTGCTCGTCGAGATCGATCCCGTCTGTCACATGAAGGTGCGCGTCACCGAGAACGCCTTGAGCGTGCACCTCGATGGTGGCCCGCCTGCCTATTTCTGCTCGGAGTGGTGCAAGGCGCGCTTCACCGAGAACCCTGACGCGTATCGACGCTGAAGAGTAAGCCCTCTCCCCCGCCGCTCCACCTCGTTCCAGTGCATCGCGCTCTCTGCGCTGAAGGACACCGTGCCTGCGCCCTGCGATCAGCTGGTGGCCTTCGACCGCGACTGAAGGCGGTAGGGC
>VFKJ01001193.1 GCA_009885595.1 Myxococcales bacterium
AGGGCGTCCAGACTCCCGAGGTGCCCGCGTGAAGCAGGCGACGCGCGGTGAACCCACGCGGGGACAGGACGGCTCCGAAACGCGACGCCGAGAGGGGGGGGCGGCGCCGGGTTCATCCTCTTTGGTGCCGGCTCCCCAGAAATCGATCACTCGGGCCAGGGTGACTGTCCACTCCCTCGCACACCTTCCGCCCACTCCAAGGTCCGAGAGCACCCCCCGGCAAAATGAGCAGGAAGTGCGGTTGCAGCGCGCGCCGTCGGCCGTGATCGTGAAGGGCGATGAAGAACCAGCGCGACGTGTTGAGGCTCGTTTTCAGTCATCGCCAGCGAGAGGGCGGCGGCTTCATCGTGCGCCGCCCCTTCCCGGCGGTGGGCATTACCCAGGTCGATCCGTTCCTCCTCGTCGATGAGCTCGGGCCCATCGACTACGCGCCCGGCAAGGCGATCGGCGCGCCCGATCATCCGCACCGCGGCTTCGAGACGGTCACCTACGTGCTCGAGGGAGAGCTGGAGCACGAGGACTCCAGCGGGGAGCGCGGCTTCCTCGGTGCGGGTGACGTGCAATGGATGACGGCGGGGCGGGGGGTGGTGCATTCCGAGATGCCCTCGCGCCGGCTGCAGGAAGGAGGGGGCCGCGTGCACGGGTTCCAGGTGTGGGTGAACCTGCCGAGGAAGGACAAGTTCATCGAGCCCCGCTACCAGGAGCTCAAGGCCGGGCAGATCCCCAAGGCGCAGACCGCGGACGGGCTGGCGAAGGTGACCCTCATCGCCGGCGAAGCGCTGGGGGCGAAGGCGCTCACCGAGACGCGGACCCCGCTCGTCTACCAGCACTGGTCGCTCTCACCCGGCGCGGTGGTGGAGCAGCCGCTGCCTGGGTCCTTCAACGGCGTGGTCTACGTGTTCGAGGGTGAAGCGCACGTGGGAGAGCCGGGCCGCGCCGTGAAGGAAGGCACGATGGCGATCCTCGGGCTGGGCGAGGTGGTGAAGCTCAGCGCGCAGGTGCCCACGCAGCTGCTGCTGCTGGCGGGCGTGCCGCTCAACGAGCCGATGGTGCGCTGGGGCCCCTTCGTGATGAACGAGCCCTTCGAGCTGGAGCAGGCCGCGGCGGATTTTCAGACCGGGAAGATGGGCTCCATCCCCCGCTGAGGCAGCCCTCACTCCACGGGGCAGGGATATTCCACGTCGACTTCGCCCTCGGCCTTGACGGCGATGACCTGCACCGGGCCGGAGATGGTGTTGCCGGCGGCGTCGTAACAATCGAAGCGCACCTTGTGGTTTCCGACCTTCGCCTTGATGCCGAGCAGCGGCGAGCCGCCCAGCTTCTTGCCGTCGAGGTACACGTCGGCGGTATCGGTCGCGCGCAGGTTGATCACGCCGTCCGACGAGGCGGGCTTGGCGGCGACGGGCTCGGGCGGCTTGGCGGCCGGCTCCGGGGGCTTCGGCGCGGGGGCCTTGGCGACGGGCTCGGGATCCGGCTCTGGCTCCGGCGGCTTGGCCGCGGGCTCGGGGGCCTTGGCCACGGGGGGAGGCTTCGCGGCGGGCGGCTTCGCGGCCACCGGCGCGGGCTTCGCGGGCGCAGGCTTCGCGGCCGTCGGCGCCGGCTTCGCGGCCACCGGTTCGGGCTCGGGCTTCGCGGCCTCGGGCTCCGCTTTGGCGGCCACGGGCTCGGGCTGCGCGGGCTCGGGCTCGGGCTTCGCCGCGTCCGGCTCGGGCTCTTTGGCGACGTCCGGCGCTTTCGGGGTCCCGACGCTGGCGACCAACACCGGGAACTGACGAAGCGCGATGGGGGGACTGGTGCGAGGGGTCACGGTGCGCGATCCGCCCCCGCTCACGAAGGCCATGCCCAACGCACCTGCGCTACCCAACCCAAACACCACGACGAAGATCCACTTCACAGCGGCCACGGGTGCCTCACTTTCCTTGATGCGACGGCGACATTGTCCCTGTAGGCACGGCCCGCCGCACCCCTCTTCCGGAGATTACACATGTTTCTCTCGCTCGCCCTGTCTGCGATCCTGGCTCAGTCAGATGCCGCTGCGGCCGTCCCCGTTCCCTCGGAGCTGAGCGCGGCGGAGCGTTCCGCCCTGGCGGCGGAGAAAGCGGCCCTGGCCGCGGAGAAGGCCGCGGAAGCCGCGATGCGCATCGCCGACCTGGTGGCGCCCCTGCCCCCCGCCGCTGCGGCGGCCGTCGACCCCAAGAAGGACAAGTGGATCGGCAACCTGGGCGTGGGGCTCACCTTCATCACCGGCAACAGCCAGACGCTGACGATGACGGGCAGCGCCGCGGCGGATCGGAAGTGGGAAGTGTGGTCGCTCGGCCTGCGGGCGAACGGCGCGTACGGCCTGGCCAACCCCGACACCAACGCCACCGCCGTGGCAGGCATCACCGCGCGCCGCGCCTCGGCCACCATTCGTGGCGATCGCAGCTTCGGCGGGTTCGCGGCCGCCTTCGCGCTGGCCGGCAGCGAGTTCGATCACATGAAGAACGTGGAGTCGCGCAGCATCGGTGAGCTCGGCGCCACCCTGACCTTCTTCCAGAAGAAGGAAGGCGAGCTGGAGAAGCTCTACCTGCGCGTCGATCTCGCCATGCGCGCCGGCTACGAGACGCGCTTCCAGTACTTCCCGGATCCGGCCCCGGTGGACGTGTACGGGATCGTCATCCTGGCGCCGCGCATCGCCGCCACCTTCCGCTGGAGCTTCTCGAAGGACGTGCGCATCACCGAGGAGCTGGAGTTCATCCCCTTCCTCCTCTCTCCCACGCTGGGCCGCTTGCTGATCAACAACAACACCAAGCTCAACGCCCGGCTGACCGAGGGGCTCTCGCTCACCACGGCGTTGATGGTGAACTTCGACTCGATGCCCCCCAAGGCCGGCGACCTCGATCGCAAGACGACCGACGTGGCGCTGACGGTGGGCCTCGAAGCGAGCTTCTGATTCGTCGCGCAGTGGGACGGGTGACTCACCCTGTATATCAAGGTGCACTCCGACCCGGGTCCCGGGGTCAGGCGGTCGTGATGCGCCTCCTCCTGATCCTCTCGATGCTCGGCCTCGGCGTGGGGTGTTCTCCCGCGACCTCTCGGTGCACCACCAGCACCTGCTCGGGCTGTTGTGATTCCACTGGCACCTGTCTGTCCGGCACCACCGAGAGCGGCTGCGGCTCGGGCGGGCTCGCGTGCACGCAGTGCGGGGCGGACAGCTTCTGCAACGTGGGCTTCTGCACCCCGCGGGGCAGCAGCAACCTCGGCGGCGGCACCGGCGCGACCGGCGGCGGAGCGGGCGGGGGGACGAGCACCGGCGGTGGCGGGGGCACCAGCTCGTGTGGACCGCAGACCTGCTCGGGCTGCTGCAACGGCGGCGTCTGCCAGCCGGGCAACCAGGCCACCGCGTGCGGGAGCGGCGGCCAGGCCTGCAGCGCGTGCAGCGGCGCCTGCTCCGACAATCAATGCACGGGCAGCACCTGCAACCCCAGCAACTGCCAGGGCTGCTGCAACGGCAACCGCTGTGAGACGGGGCTCACCGCCACCACCTGCGGCGCGGGCGGGCTCACCTGCACTGCCTGCGGCGAAGGCCAGAGCTGCAGCGGCGGGCGCTGCGGGGGCGGCTCGACCTGCAACTCCGAGAACTGCCCCGACGGCTGCTGCGCGGGGAACGTCTGCCAACCGGGCACCTCGCCCAGCGCGTGTGGAACGGGCGGCGCAGAGTGCGGCACCTGCACCAGCGCTCAGAGCTGCAACGGAACGCAGTGTGTCTCCACCTCCAGCTGCAACGTGACGACCTGCCCGGGCGGCTGCTGCCAGGGCAGCGTCTGCCAGGCCGGCACCATGAGCGCGGCCTGCGGCACCGGCGGCGCGACCTGCGCGAGCTGCACCACCAACCAGGTGTGTAACGGCACGTCATGCGTGGCGGCGTGCAACAGCACCACGTGCCCGAGCGGCTGCTGCCAGGGAGAGGTGTGCCAGCCCGGCACTTCCCTGTCCGCGTGCGGTGCGCGTGGCGCTTCGTGCAACGTCTGCTCGGGCTCGCAGAGTTGCACCAGCCAGGCCTGCTCGGGAGGCAGCCTCGCGGGCGACACCTGCGACACCGCTGCGCTGCTCACCCCGCCCTTCACCGTGAGCCAGTCCCTGGTGGGCTACGGGAACGACTTCGTCACCACCGGCGCCAGCTGCAGGGCGACGCAGGGAATCGATCGCATGACGAAGGTCTCCGTGCCCGCGGGGCAGCGGCTGACGGTGACGGTGACGCCCACGGTGTCGACCTTCGATCCCACGGTGAGCCTGGTGATGGGACTGCCGAGCGCGTGTGCGGGGACGAGCGCAGCGTGCGCGGCGTCTGCCGATGTCGGAATCGCCAACGAAGCGGAGACCACCGGCTGGACGAACATCACCGGCTCGACCCAGACGGTCTTCATCATCGTCGACGACTACACCACCACCGCGACCGACGGCGCGTACACGTTGAGCGCGAGCATCGGCGCACCGCTGGCCGGAGAGACCTGCTCGCTGGCGGTGAGCGCCAGCAGCGGGGTGGCGGTCTCGCGCACGCCCAGCAGCTACTCGGACGACTACCAGGGCACGGGCTCGGGTTGCCTCACGCCCTCGGTGGGTCCGGACTTCGTGCTCGCGTACACGGTGCCGAACAACCAGAGCCTCACGGTGACGGCGACTCCGGCGAGCGGGCTCAACGTCTCGGTGAACTTCGCCACCAGCCTGGCGGCGTGCGGCTCGCGCACCTGCGTGGCGAGCGCCAGCGACGGGGCGGAGGGCGAGGTAGAGACGGTCGGGTGGAACAACACCACGGGCGCGACGGTGACGGTCTTCGTGATCATCGACACCCCGGTGAACCCGGTGGGCTCGGTGAGTTCGGTGGGCACCGTGGGCGCGGTCATCACCTGCAGCGCGTCGACCTGCGCCAACGGCTGCTGCCAGGGCGGCACCTGCGTGGCCGGCACCGTCGACAGCGCCTGCGGCACGGGCGGGGTGGCGTGCGCGACCTGCACCAGCCCCGACCAGTGCAACGCGAACCAGGTGTGCAGCGCGACGAGCCTGTCGACCGGTTCGACCTGTACTTCGAGCACGCAGTGTTACCAGTCCGTCTTCGGCACGGCGGAGTGCCGCACCTCGTGGCCGGGCGGCTACTGCACCGGCACCTGCCTCCTCACCGAGCAGGCGTGCGGCGGCATCCTCTTCAACGCGGGCTGGTGCACCGCGGCCGGCGAGTGCCTGCTGGAGTGCGCCGGGGCGGGCACGGGCCAGTCGACCTGCCGCACCGGATACGTGTGCGACTTCAGCAACGGCGCCGGGAGCCAGGGCGTTTGCATTCCGAGGTGTCAGCAGGTGGGGTGCACCAGCGGCAGCTGCAACACGGCGGGTTACTGCCGCTAGCCTCTCCCCGCCCCTCTCCCCCGCGGGGGAGAGGGAGCCCGTTGGTGACGGTCGCCTCGGGCGTCCTCAGACCCACTGATCCGCGTCGGCTAAGAGCGCCATCTTCGCGGTGCGCGTCATCCGCTCGCTCGCCAGCTGCTGCACCCTCTTGTTCACCTCGGGGTTGATCAAC
>VFKJ01000390.1 GCA_009885595.1 Myxococcales bacterium
GGCCTCGGCGCTCATCTCGGCCTGGCCCTCGTAGAAGCGGCCGAACGACTTGGCGATCGCCTGGCGACCGGCGAACTGCGCGGTGATGCGGCAGCGGCTGACGGAGCGAAGGGTGTCGAGGTGCTTGAGGTTCTGCGGCTCGGCCATCGCCACCAGCAGCGTCTTGCCCTCGTCGCGCAGCTGCAGGGGCAAGGCGACCAGATCGCGCGCGACCTCGACCGGCACCTTGGCGCGCACGTGGGCGGGGATCGACTCGATGGCGTCGAGGTTCACCGCGGGCACGTTCATCTGCTTGCTCAGCGCCTTCACCAGCATGTCTTCCGTGAGGAAGTTCATGCGCACCAGCAGCTCACCGAGCTTGCCGCCCCACTTCTGTTGCTCAGCGAGCGCGGCCTTCAGCTGGCTCTCGCTAATCACTTTCGCTTTGACGAGGAGATCGCCGAGTCGGATGGATGCCATGAGCGCGAGGGATTCTAACCATTTACGGCCGCAGGTCGACTGTTGTCCCTCGACTTCGCTCGGGATGAACGGGGGGTCAGCCGTTCACGCGGCGGACGGCTTCGCCCAGGGCGTTGACGGTGAGCACGGTGAGGGCAATCGCCAGGCCCGGAAACACGGCCAACCACCACGCTCCGGGGTGTTGAAGGGTGCGATGGGCCTCGGTGAGCAGCTCTCCCCAGCTGGCGGTCGGCGGCGCCACCCCGATGCCCAGGAAGGAGAGCGCGGTCTCGAGAAGGATCGCCGAGCCGACGCCGAAGGTGGCGACCACCAGCACCGGACCCAGCGCATTGGGCAGGAGGTGGCGGGTGATGATGCGGGCGGGCGAGGCGCCCAGGGCGCGGGCGGCCAGCACGAACTCCCGCGACTCGAGGGAGAGCACCTCGGCGCGCACCAGCCGGGCCACCTCGGTCCAGCGGGTCAGTCCCAGCGCGATCACCAGCGGCCAGAGTGACTGCGTGCGCAGCACCGAGAGCAGCGCGATGAGGAAGAAGACCAGCGGGAAGGTCTGCATCACCTCGAGCACGCGCGAGAGCACCACGTCGGTCAGACCGCCCGCGTAGCCACTGACGCCGCCCACCAGCAGGCCGATGCCGACGGCGATCAGCATGGTGAGGAAGCCGACCAGCAGGCTCACCCGGGCGCCGTGCACCAGGCGGGCGGCGACGTCGCGGCCGAGCTCGTCGGTGCCCAGCCAGTGGGTTTCATCGGGCGCCCACGGAGGAGGCGTGGGGCGATCTTCTCCGGTAGCGGCGATGGTCTGCAGCGGGCCGAAGTGAATGGGGGTGCGCCACATCCACTCCGCGGTGGGCGCCAGGGAGATCTGGCTGCTCCCGCGCAGCGCGGCGGGCCTGGTCACGCAGGGCAACCACCAGGTGGTGCCGTCGACGCGCACCGCGAGCGGGAGATCGGACGCGAGCACGTCGGCGAGCAGCGCGGTGAGGCTCAACGCCAGCAGCATCGACAGCGCGAAGCGGCCACCGCGATCACGCCAGAGGGACTTCACGGAGCGGAACCGCCAGCAGCGGAACGCTGCGCGAGACAGACGGGAGCGAAGCGGACGTCTGGCCGAGGTAGAGCGACCCAGATCATGAAGCTCGCTCCAGGCGAATGCGCGGATCGATGAAGCCGTAGGCGAGATCGACCACCAGCATCGAGAGCATGGTGGCCAGCGCCATCACCGTGGCGACCCCCATCACCGTGGGGTAGTCGCGCGTGCCGATGGCGTCGAAGGCGAGCAACCCCATGCCGGGGATGCCGAAGATGCGCTCGATCACCACGCTGCCGCCCACGAGGTGAGGCAGGTGCAGCCCGAGCATCGTCACCACGGGCAAGAGCGAGTTTCGCAGCGCGTGACGCCAGATCACCCTGCCCTCCGGAATGCCGCGGGCGCGCGCCGCCTTCACGTAGTCCTGGCCCAGCGCGTCCTGCATGGCGCTGCGCACCTGGCGGGTGGCGACCACCAGGGTGGGCCAGGTGAGGCAGAGCACCGGGAGGATGAAGCCGCCGTCGGCAAGCCCCTGCACCGGCAGCCAGTTGAAGAAGCGCGGGCTGGCGAACAGCATCAGGCCCAACACCGCCAGCCAGAACGAAGGTACGCTCCAGGCGGCGATCAGGAGCACGCTGACCGCCTTCGCCCAGCGTCTTCGCGCGCTCACCGCGAGCACCACGCCCAGCGGCACCGCCAGCCCGAAGCCCAACAGCAGCGCCAGCCCGGCGACCAGGGCGGTTCGCGGCGCGGCCTCGGACACCTTCTGGGTGACGGGGCGCTGATCGATGAAGGAAGAGCCGAAGTCGAAGCGCGCCACCCGCCAGGCCCAGCGTCCGAACTGAA
>VFKJ01000857.1 GCA_009885595.1 Myxococcales bacterium
CCGCGCGCGACGACTGACAGCAGCGCCACCCCGAGGGCCCACAGGGCGAGGCCACCACCGATGAGCACAGCAAGTGCGGCGGTGCGGTTCACCGTGACGCCCAGGGTCGGCTCCAGCGCGAGCGCACCCAACAGGCCTCCGGCCGTGAAGAGCACCACGAGCGCGGTCAGGAGGCGGTTGCGCACGTCGCGGGGCGTCTTGAACTCGAGCCCATCGAGCTGCGGGACGGTGGCCACGAGCCTGGCCAGCGCAGTGGCTTCAGCGGCCTTCACCTCTCTTCGCTTCTCGTGCAGGGGCGAGAGTTGAAAGGCCTCCACGCCTCGGGTGGACGTCTGCACGTCGAAGCCAAGGGCGATGAGGCCGAGAATCGCCTCGCGGGTGGACGCGTTGGCGAGCAAGCGCTGGAGCACCGCGTCGTCCTCGGGCGAGTCGACGTAGCAGTGGTGGTCGAACGCGGCGTCGCCTGTCTGGACCTCGCGGTTGATGCCGTACGCTTTCCCGACGCGGTGCAGCCGCTTTTCGGCGGAGAAGACGGCCCAGGGCAGGAAGCCCTTCACCAGCAGGCCCACCCGAACGAGGTTGCGGCTGGCGTACCGTGCGTTGACGAGCACCTCGCTGCCGTCGAGCTCGAAGGCGACGTCGTGCCCCTCGTACACGCCCCCCCGCTTCGTGCCCTTGCGGGTGCCACCGGCGGCCGTGAGGCTGGCGACCATCGCCTCTTCCTTTTGGTCGAGCTGCGACCTGGACAGCCAGCCCATCAAGGCGAAGACACCGACGCAGACCAGCACGGCGACGAGCACCACAGTTCCCATGGGCGCAGACTTTAGGTCTTCTCTGGTGATGGTCCGGCTGCAGGCTGGATGTCTGGTGATGCCTCGTATCAGCGCGGCGCAACGAGCAGAGCCGCGGGAAAAAGGGGACAGGCTCCTTTTGCTCTCCCAGTGACCTCGAGCCTGCGAGCAAAAGGAGCCTGTCCCCTTTTCCCCTCGTGCCGCGCTGCTATGACGCGACCCTTCTTTTCCCGGGGGTCCCCATGCGTTTTCTCCTGCTCCTGCTGACGGCAGTCGTCTCTGGTTGCACTTGTCCCGGCAGGCCGTGCTTGGCAGAGGGCACCGCGACCCTGGTCATCACGGCCACCGGGCTCCCCGCGGGCGTCGAGTCGCGCGCGCAGGTTCAGCTGAGCGACGACAGCACGCTCGAGGTGGTGGGCTCGAGGACCGTCGAGCTCAGGGCGGGGCTGACGCTCGTCACGACCTCCCCGCTGATCGTGAGCGACCGGCGCGTGCGCAGCGTGTACGTCGGCACGGTCACCGGCGACTTCTCCTGCCTGGTCGCGGGCGCGCAGCAAGACGTCTCCATCTCCTGGGCGAAGGTGCCGACGAGCAACCGCCTCTGGGTGGGCAACGCGAACGCCAGCGCGCAGGTCGTCGGCTTCGACGCCTCGGTGCTCTCCGCGAGCGGCACGCAGGCCGCGTCCATCGCCGCGCGCGGATCCGTCGGCGGCGCGCTCGCGTTCGACGCGCTCGGCAACCTCTGGGGCATCGGCCCCACCACGGTGGACGCGACGCTGGTGCGCTACCCGGCGGCCGCCTTCGCGACGTCCGCGACGATCGCCCCCGACACGCAGGTGCAACTCGACTTCGGCTGCGTGCCGCTGGCGAACGGCCTCGTGCTCAGCAAGCAGGGCGCCGCCTACGTCAGCTCGCCGTGTCGAAACGCGGTGTACCGGGTGCCCGCGTCGCAGCTCACGCCGGGCGCGCGCCGCACGGTGCAGCCCACCTGGGCCGTGGAGGTCCAGGGCCCCGGCGGCATGACGTTCGACGCCGCGGGCAACCTCTGGGTCGCGTCGACGGCCACCGACCGGCTGCTGCGCTTTGACGCCGCGACCCTCGTGGGCGAGACGGCGCCGACAGGCCCGAGCTTCGCGCTGGGGGTCTTGGCGCGCGACCTGATGGGTGACACCTCGCTCTTCTCGCCCTCGTGGATCGCCTTCGACGCGAACGGGGCGCTCTGGGCCAACGACTTCGGGGCGAACACGTTCTACCGCGTGCCGGCCAGCGCGCTTTCTGGCATCGGCACGCAGGCGGTTCAGCCGGCGGTGCGGGTGGTCGTCGGGGTGACCGCGGTCATGGAGGGCTTCCTCTTCGATGAGGGCGGCGGCCTGTGGAGCGCCGGGTCACAGGGGCGCGTCATCCGGCTCTCGCCCGCCCAGTTGATGACCAGCAGCACGTCGGGCAGCCCCACGGCGCCCGAGCTCGTGCTCCAGAGCGGTGACCTCGGCTCGGCGGCGAACCTGGCGATCTACCCCGCGCCGGCGGCGCTGCCGTTGCTGCACGCGCTGCCGTAGACCGGGCGCCGACTCCCGCTCTGTCCGAGCGGTTGGTCAGAGCCACGAGGAGCTTCTGCCCGCGCCCCTGCAGGCATGTGCACCCAAGCTCGGGCCCGGCACGGACGTGCTCACCGAGAAGATCCTCGCGCGCCTGGGTTCGCACGCCCATCTGCACGCGATCGAGGACGCCCGCTC
>VFKJ01000154.1 GCA_009885595.1 Myxococcales bacterium
GGTGGGGCCGCAGAAGGCTCCGCTGTTTCATGCCGAGGCGTGCGTGGGGTGCGGGCTGTGTGAAGAGGCGTGCCCGGAGAACGCAAGGGCCATCGTGATCGAGCCGCTGCCATGAGCAATTCGACGACTGTCTCCCTCTCCCCCGCGGGGGAGAGGGTCGGGGTGAGGGGATGAGCCGCGAGCCGATCAAGCACGTGGTGCGGAAGAAGTTCACCCGCCGCGATCTCTTCAAAGCCGCCCCCCTCGCCGCGGTGGGCCTCGGCGTCACCGCGCTCGCCCTCACCGGCAAGAGCGCCCACGCGACAGAGCGCACCGTCGGCACCTGCCGTTTCTGCCTCATGCGCTGCGGCATCGAGTGCGTGGTGGAAGACGGCCGCCTGGTGAAGGTCGAGGGCTCGATGAAGGCGCGCACCCGCGGCTTCGTCTGCGAGCACGGCTTCGCCTTGCGAGAGCTGGTGCACAGCGACGCGCGGGTGCAGCACCCGATGATCCGCCGTGGCGACGCGTTCCACGAGGTGAGCTGGGACGAGGCGCTCGAGTACATCGCCGCCAAGCTCGCCCAGGTGAAGGCGAAGCACGGCGCGCGCGCGCTCGCGATTCAGACCGGCTGGCCCTTCGTGCGCCACCCGCTGGTGAACTTCCTCCACCGCTTCGCGCGCGCGTTCGGCAGCCCCAACGTCGCCACCGTCTCGAGCCTGTGCGAGGCGAGCCTGCGCATGGGCCAGGCGCTCACCGTCGGCTCGAAGTACTCCCCCGACCTGCGGCGGGCGAAGACGCTGCTGGTGTGGGGAGCCAATCCTCCGGTCACCGCCCCGCCCTTCGCGCACGTGGTGGCGGACAAGGCGCGCACGGGAAACCTGGTGGTGATCGATCCGGTCCGCACCACCCTCGCGAAGGAAGCGACGCTGCACCTGCGCGTGCGGCCCGCCACTGACGGCGCGCTGGCGCTCGGGCTGATTGGCCAGGTGTTGACGCGCAGGCCACCCACCGCGGAGCAGGCGGCCAAGCTGCACGGCCTCGCCGAGCTGGCGAAGCTGGCGGCCGAGTACCCGCTCGAGCGCGTGGAGCAGCTGACCTCGGTGCCGCGCGCCGAGCTCGAGCGGCTGGTGACGATGCTGCTCGAGGGCGGGCCCGTCGGCGTCTGGCAGGGGCTCGGCGTCGAGCACCATGTCAGCGGCGTTCAGACGGTGCGCGCCATCACCGCGCTCGAGGTGTTGTGCGGCCGCTTCGAGGGGAATGATCCGCGCACGCTGGTGTCTCCGAACGCGCCTGACTTTCACCAGCAGATGTTGCCGGCGCTCTACCGCATGCGCACGCCGAAGCCCGCGCCGCCGCCGCTCACCGAGCGCGCGGTGGGCCGCGACTCGTTCCCCCTGTTCGAGCGGTACAACCGCGAGGCGCAGGGCGAGCTGCTCGCCGAGGCCATCCTCCACGACAAGCCGTACCCGGTGCGCGCGCTGATCCTCTGGGGCAGCAACGCCCTCATCACCTCCTCGGGCTCGCAGGAAATGGCGGCCGCGGCGGAGAAGCTGGACCTGCTGGTGACGGTGGACCCGTTCTTCAGCGCCTCGGCGCAGAAGAGCGACGTGGTGCTGCCCGCGAGCACGTTCGCCGAGTCTCCCGACGTCGACGCCGACGACACCGGCGTCTCGGCGAGGGGCCTGGTGCCGGTGCAGGGCAGCTCGCGGCCCGACTACGACATCCTCTCGCAGCTCGCCGCGGCGTGCGGGCTGGGTCAGTACTTCACCTGGAAGAACTTCGACGAGGCGATGCGCGCGCCGCGCGTCACGTGGATGGACGACGAGCAGCAGCAGCCGAAGCCGCGCCCCGACGCGCGCACCGACTTCGGCACGCCCACCGGCAAGGCCGAGTTCGTCAGCACCGTGCTGGCCGAGGCGGGGCTGGAGCCGCTCCCGGTGTGGACCGAGCCTCCCGAGAAGACCTCGCCGGAATTCCCGCTGCGGCTGGTGACGGGGCCGCGGCCGCGGGCGCGCATCAACTCTCAGTTCGCCCAGAGCCCCAGCGTGCGGGCGCGGCTCAAGGAGCCCGAGCTGCTGGTGCACCCCGACGCCGCGAAGGCCGCGGGCATCGTGCACGGCGCGAAGATCGACGTGGTGTCGCCGCACGGCCGCATCTCGATTCGCGCGGTGGTGACCCCCGACGTTCACCCACAGAGCGTGGTGATGCCCGCGGGCTGGGATGAATCGAACCCGAACCTGCTCATCTCGAATGCTGCGCGGGATCCGATCAGCGCCTTCCCCGCGCTGCGCTCAGGCGTCTGCCGGCTGGAGCCGAGAAGCGCATGACCACCACTCTGCAGTGGGCGGTGTGGGCGGTGGTGATGGCGGTGACCCTCGGCCTCGTCGCGCGCGCGTGGAAGAAGCAAGCGAGCGCGTACACGGGCGACGAGCTTCGTCACCCGAAGGTGATCCTCGTGGTCGCCCTCGGCACCGGCGTCCCCTTCTTCGCGGCGGCCATCGCCGCGCTGATCTTCGCGGGGAAGGATCGGTGGACGTCGCTGGTGTTCCTCGGCTTCGCGGGCCTGGGTGGGTACCTGCTCTGGGAGTACCTGGTGGTGAGGTACTCGGTCTCTCCCGAGGGCCTGTCGTACCGCACGCTCACCGCGGGGCGCGGCTTCGGGAAGTGGAGTGAGGTGAAGGCGGTGAAGTGGTCGCAGACCTCGAAGTGGTTCCGGCTCGAGCTCAACGACGGTCGCGTGGTGCGGGTGTCGGTGCTGATGCTCGGGCTCGATCGGCTCGCCACAGCGCTGATCCAGAACGCCAACGGCGCCGTGATCGATCCGGGCACGAGGCAGGTGCTCGAGCAGTGCGCTCGGGGGAATCCGCCAAGTCCCTGGGGATGAAAGCCTCGAGGGAACGCGGTGGGTGAGGGTTCGCGGCGTTGCCCGAATCGGACAGGCCCCTCAGCCCGTGGCGAGGGCGCGCACGTGACTGAGGTCGTGTTGCGGATTCTGCCACAAACGTCACGAATCGAGAGATCCGGTCCGTCCTTCCTTCGGCGGGGGTCACCTCAGCCAGCTGCAGCTGACCTTTGTGGCAGAATCCGCAACACCCGCCCGACCATGGGCCTTGAGGATCCTCGCCTGCGCCGAGGGCCTGCGCGCGAGGTGCACCGTGCGAGATCCGTCACGCCTGCGTTCTTCGAGGCTTCTTTCTGGAAAGCCCTCAGCCCAGCGCGGTGCGGTAGTCGAGCTCCTGCTCTCCCTCAGGCGCGGTGAGGTCCGTCGACGCCCCCACGAAGAACTGCTCGAGCGCGTCTTCGACTTCCTTCTTCGAGTTCGCGTGGTTGATCTTCGCCCGGAACACGGAAGCGCCGTGCAGCCCGTGGGCGTACCAGCCTAAGTGACTGCGGAAGCTGTGCACGCCCTGCAGCTCGTCCTTCGCCGCGCGCTGCTCGGGCGGGAGCTCCTCGCGGTGCACCCGCGCCTCCGCCGAGAACGTCAGGTGCTGACGGAAGTGCCGCAGCACCAGCTCCATCCGCTCGGCGTTGGTCGGCTTCGCGCCGCCCAGCAGCTCGCGGAAGATCCAGGGATTACCGAGCGCGCCGCGGCCGATCATCACGTAGTCGCACCCGGTGGTCTCCACCATGCGCACCGCGTCCGGCACGGTCTTCACGTCGCCGTTGCCGATGATGGGGAACGCGTTGCCGACGTGCTTCTTGAGCTCCGCGATCACCGACCAGTCGGCCTTGCCCGAATAGCCCTGCGCGCGCGTGCGCGGATGCACCGCCAGCGCAGCCACGCCGGCCGCGCCGAGCACGTCGGCCATCTGCAGGAAGTTCTTCTGGTTCGCGTCCCACCCGCTGCGGATCTTCGCGGTCACCGGCAGGCCGGTCGCTGCCTTGATCTGCCGGACGATCTCCCCGGCGCGCGACGAGTCACACAGGAGCCCCGAGCCCGCGCCCGTCTTCGTCACCTTCTTCACCGGGCAGCCCATGTTGATGTCGATGATCTGCGCGCCGTACTGCTTGGCGATCACCGCCGCCTTCGCCATCACGTCGGGCTCACCACCAAACAGCTGCAGCGAGTACGGCCGCTCGATCTTCTCGTCGTAGCGGAGGTAGCGCAGCGTGCGCGAGCTGATGCGAAAGAGCCCCTGCGCGCTGATCAGCTCCGTGGGCGCGAGCGCGGCGCCCTGCTCGAACGCCAGCACGCGAAACGGCATCTCGCTCACCCCGGCCATGGGCGCGAGGACGAAGCGGTTCTTCAGGGTGTAGGGACCGATGGGCAACATCTGCGGCTCGCTGTACCGGGAACCCCGAGGGCGAAGCAACCCTCAGACTTCCAGCTGGAAGCTCGCCATCGGGGAGCCACGCTAGCGGAGGCGGGCGGGCCTGGCGGGTGTTAGAGAGCGCTCGTCTTGATCCGCTTTCGAGTTGGCTCCATCCCCGTCGAGGTCCACGCGACTCACCTGGTGATCAGCGCGCTCATCTCGTGGAGCTTCGTCGGCTACGAGGGACGCACGGCCTGGCCCAGGCAGGTCCTCGCCGACACGGGCAACCCCCTGCACACCCCCACGCTGGTGCTGGTGATGGCGACCTGGATGTTGCTCGTCTCGCTCTCGGTGCTCGTCCACGAGCTGGGGCACGCGTTCGCCGCCCGCGGCTTCGGAGCCAGGCCTTCGATTCAGTTGGTCGGCCTCGGAGGCCTCACGCGCGCCGAAGGCGTGGAGCAGCTGGAGTGGTGGCAGGATCTCCTCTTCACCCTCGCGGGCCCCGCCGCCGGCCTCGCCCTGGGCGTGCTCGCCGGAGTGCTGTCGCTCTTCACCGGCCTGCCCGAGCCCGTGCGCTACTTCGCCACCGGCATCGCGATCGCCAACATCAGCTGGACCATCCTGAACCTGCTGCCCATCAGCACGCTGGACGGCGGTCGCATCACCACCGTGGTGCTCACGCGGGTGTTCGGGCGCCCCGGGTTCCTGATGGCGCAGCTGGTGGCGCTGGCGCTCGCGGGGCTGGTGCTGGTCTGGTCCATCGCCGCCCACCAGCCGATCCTCGCGGTGCTGGTGGCGCTGATGGTGATGCGCACCGTGGCGAACATCGGGGCCTACCAGCGCGGAGAGCTGCCGCTGGGCCACGCCGCGCACCCGCTCACGCAGGTGATCGAACGCGCCGAAGCGCTCTACCGCGAGCGCAAGCTCACCGAGGCCGGGCTCATCGCCAGCGGCGTGGTCGAGGCCGCCGATACCCCGGGCTTGCTGCGCAGCCGCGCGCACGTGCTCCTGGGGTGGATCGCCCTCAAGGAAGGCAGCGGCCGGCGCGCGCTCGATCACTTCAGCCAGGTGCAGGGCCTGCAGGTGCCGCCCCACGCGCTCGCCGCCGGCTTCAGCCTGATCGGCGACGAGCACCGCGCGATTCCGCTCTGGGCCCAGGCCGCGCAGGCGCAGGGCGACGAGGTGGTGCTGCACGAGTACGCCGGCGCCCTCATTCGCGGGGGCCGCGAGGCCGAAGCCCGCGCCCTGCCCCGGGTGCGCATGGCGCGCGCCTTCGCCGCCGCCGAGCGCGTGCACTACGTCCGCAAGGAGTTCGAGCAGGCGGCGCGCGCCTCCGAGGCCGCCTTCCGCGAAGAGCCGCACCCCTCGCACGCGTACACCGCGGCCTGCGCGTGGGCGCTCGCCCACCAGCCGGCCGAAGCGCTGCGCCTGCTCGCCCTCGCCTCCCAGAACGGGTACCGCGACGCCGCCGAAGCGAAGAGCGATCCCGACCTCAAGTCCCTGCGGGGAAGGGCCGAGTTCGAGGGGTGGATTGCGTCCCTGGCGCAATCGACGGCCTCATGACAGTCGGGTGACGCCCAGCGCCCCTCACGCGCTTCGCGCTGACAGTGGGATGACGGGTTTCGGAGTTGATCGCTCACACGAAACACCTCGTGAGGCGCCCCGTGACCGAAGCCCCCGCAGTCCCCTCAGATCCGAAGCTCGATCGCCTCAGCTGGGGAGCGAGCGTGCCTTTCCTCGCGTTCCACCTGCTGGTGGGGCTCGTGTTCGTCACCGGCTTCAGGTGGGAATGGGCGCTGCTCGCGGTGGCCTCGTACGCGGTGCGCATGTTCGCCATCACCGCCGGCTACCACCGCTACTTCTCGCATCGCTCCTTCAAGACGAGCCGGCTGGTGCAGTTCCTCCTCGCGTGGCTGGCGCAGATGAGCCTGCAGAAGGGCGTGCTCTGGTGGGCGGCGCATCACCGGCACCACCACAAGTACTCCGACACCCCGCTGGACGTGCACTCGCCGGTGCGGCGCGGCTTCTGGTGGAGCCACATGGGGTGGATCCTCTCGCGGCGCTACGACTCCACCAACTACGACGCCATCAAGGACTTCTCGCGTTTCCCCGAGCTGGTCTGGCTCAACGAGCACCACCTGGTGCCGGCGATCACCGGCGGGTTGCTCGCCTGGTTCTTCGGCGGCCTGCCGGGCCTGGTCTGGGCGGCCATCGTGCCCACCGTGCTCCTGTGGCACGCCACCTTCACCATCAACTCGCTCTCGCACGTGTTCGGCAGCCGCCGCTACCTGACCGCCGACACCAGCCGGAACAACTTCCTCCTCGCGCTGCTCACCTTCGGTGAGGGCTGGCACAACAACCACCACGCCTCGCAGAGCACCGCCAAGCAGGGCTGGTTCTGGTGGGAAGTCGATCTCACCTTCGCCTGCTTGAGGGTGCTCTCGTGGTTCGGCCTCGTGTGGGACCTGCGGCTCCCCCGCCCCGAGGCGAAGGACGCCCACCTTCACTACACCCCGGAACAGCGCCGCCAGCTCAAGGCCGAGAGCCGCTTCGGCATGCACCTGCCGCAGCGCCCGGTGCGGACCCCGGAAGCGCAGCCCGAAGTCGGCTTCGAGAATCCCCTGTACGCCAAGCGCTGATCGGGGACGCGTCTCGTTACTGGCAGGCGCCGAAAGTCTGCACCACGCCCGAGCCGTTGGTGACGCCAC
>VFKJ01000754.1 GCA_009885595.1 Myxococcales bacterium
GGGCTTACCGTTTTTCCCGTCAGCGCTCTTCCAGCAGCGCTTTGATCTCCTTCACCCGCCGGGTGACGAACTCGCGCTCGAGCTTCTGGAACGCCTCGGGCAGCAGCTCCCGGCTGGTGCATTCCTGCACCGCGACCAGGTTCTGCAGCTCGACCTCGAGCGGGTAGCTGGGCGGAATGAAGTCCTTCACCACGTGCTCGACGTCGGCGGTGATGACCTCTTCCCGGCCCTCCGTCATGGCGCGGAACTTCGCGCGCACCAGGATCGCCTCGATGTCGGCGCCCGAGTAGGTGTGGCCCGAGGTGAGCTTGGAGAATTCCGGAAACTCGACCTTCACCTTCGTCTTCTTCTGCATCGCCTTGAACAGCTCGTCCCGCTCCGCATCGGTCTGCGGGTAGAACAGCGCGATGTGCTCCTCGGCGCGGCCCTGGCGCTTCAAGTCGATGGGGAGCAGGTCCGGCCGGCACGTCAGCAGGAACCACACGATCTTCCCGCGGAACGCCGTGTTCCCCATGAAGCTCGCGATCGACGCGAAGATGCGGCTCGAGGTGCCCGAGTCACCGCCCGCATCGCGGTCTCCCAAGAACGCGTCGGCCTCGTCGATCATCACCGCCACCGGCCACAGCGCCTTGAGCAGGTTGAAGATCTTCTCGAGGTTCGCCTCGGTCACGCCCTGCCACTGGCTGCGGAAGTTGAGGAACTTCACGCACGGCACGCCGATCTCCCCGGCGAAGCAGGTGACCAGGAACGTCTTGCCCGTGCCCACCGGTCCCGAGACGAGGTAGCCCATGGGCATCACCTCGATGCGCCCCTTCCTCAGCGCCCCCGAGGCGTAGCGCAACATCTTCTTGGCCTTGGCGTGCCCGGCCACCACGTCGAGCGTGTACTCGGGCTCGATGAACTCCAGCAGGCCGTGACACTCGGCCTGGATGATCTCCTTCTTCTTGTCCTTGAGGACCTCGGCGGTGATCTTGTGGCCCGACTCCATCGCCTCGGTCAGCAAGCGATCGAGGTTGATGCGAGACAGCCCGGCGGTGATCTTCGCCAGCGCCTGCAGGCTCACGTCGGACACCGACTGCAGCTTCTTGCCCTCGAGCTTCCACTTCACGAACTCGAGCCGCTCGTCCTCGGTGGGCAGCAGGATCTCGATGTTCGCCACGTAGGGGTTGCGCGAGATGCGCGGCGTGAGGTCGGCCAGGTTCTCCGCCACCAGCACGATCGAGAGATCGCCCGAGAGGAACTGCGGGTCCGACGCCCACTTCACCAGCGTCGCCAACACGAAGCGATCTTCGGCCTGCAGGTGAGACATGTCGCCGGCCGGCGCGATGGTCTCGGCGAAGTCGATCACCAGCGCCAGCGACTTGCCGTCGGACAGCCGCATGCGCAGGTAGTTCTCGAGAATCTGCAGCGCCCTGCCCGGATCGCGCGGCAGCACCTTGGCGTAGTCGGTGCCGTAGAGGGTGTCGTAGCCCGCCATCACCCGGTTCAGATCCTGCTGGGTCTCGGGGGCGGCGGCGCGAATGCCCGAGCTCCGATCGTAGAAGACGACGTGATCGCGCCCCCCGAACAGATCGTCCGAGAGGAACTGCTTGAGGTTTCCGAACTCCGCGCTCCCGTCCTCCCGGGTGGTGGGCTGGAGATCGCGAACCGCGCCGTAGAGCACGAAGGTGCTGACCGTGCGCGTGTAGTACCGCTGGGCGAGCTTCTGCGCCCACGGCGGGAGCCCCGCCAGCGGGTCATTGGTCTTCTTGCGAACCATGAGCGTTCCTCTTCGAGAAGGGCCCGCGCGCGGAGCGCGTCACGGGCCGCCTGACGACTTCTTCTTCAGCTCCCCTTTGAGCTGCGCGGGCTCGTTGCCCTCGCGCACCTCGACGGTCTCGACCAGCGTCTCGTAGCCGGGGGCCTTGAGCATGACGGCGTGCTTTCCCACCGAGAGCGAACGCATCTGCGGCCACTCCTTGAGGGGGTTGCCCTGATCGTCGAGGACCGGCCTGCTGTCGATGTTGAGGGTGGCGGTGGTGAAGACCGCGTCGGGCACGTTGATCATCAACAGGCCGGTGGCGGCGGGCTTGAGCAGCACCACCGCCACCACGCCGACGATCAGGAAGGCGACGATGGCGGCCAGCGCGATGATCAGCCTGGTATTGGTGGCCGGCACCACGGGCGGCACCGAGGCGATCGTCTGCGAGGGGTAGGTGTTGGCCACCCCCGACAAGGTGGGCGAGCTCTCGTCGCTGAGCATCGGCGGGGGCGGCACCACCGGCACGTTGCGGGTCGGCGGGCGGCGCGGCTCCTGGGCGATCATCACCGGCTGCGCGGCGAGCGCCGGCCGCCCGGGATCGGTGGCCACCTCGGAGACGACCGCGGGCCGGTTGCGGACGTTGAGCGCGCGGGTGGCGTCGGGGCGCGCGGCCTGCCCCCCAGGGTTGGTCGCCGGCTCGTCGAAGACGAGCGCGCCCATGCCCTCGGCCATCATGGTGGCCTCGTGCTCTTCCTTGCCGTTGGTGAGCATCGGCGCCACCGCGGTCAGCCGCGGCATGCTGGTGAGGCTGGGGGGCCTGGTCACCGGTTGCGAGAGCGTCGGAGGCACCGGGCGCACCATCGGGGGCAGCCCCGGCGAGGTGTTGCCGTGCGCCGGCTGTGAGCTGATCGGCATCTGGGTGGGCACCGAGGTCACCGCGCTGGGGCTCTGCGCCTGGCCGCCCATCTGCGGCACCTGGCCTACGCCAAAGCCCATCTCGGCGGCCGCCAGCATGCCCTCGGGCGCCTTCACCTCGGCGTACTCCACGATGCGGGCGCGTTCCTTCTCGTAGTCTTCGGCGAAGGTGGCCTTCATGAAGGCCGCCAGGTCCTTGCGCGCGAACGAGTTGCCCGTCGAGTACATGAACGCGCGCAGGTCTTCGCCCAGCTCGGTCGCGTGCTGGTAGCGATCGTCGACGTCCTTGGCGAGCGACTTCATCACGATGCGCTCGAGCGGCTCGGGGATCTTCCGGTTGAAGTGCGAGGGCGGCAGCACCTCGACCTTGCGCACCTTTTCCAGCACGGAGAAGTCGGAGTCGCCCACGAAGAGCCGCTCGCCGGTGAGCATCTCGTAGAGGCAGACGCCCATGGCGAAGATGTCGCTGCGGCCGTCGAGCGGCAGCCCGCGGATCTGCTCGGGGCTCATGTAGCCGAACTTGCCCTTGAGGATGCCGGCCTGGGTCTTGGTGGCCTTGCCCGCGGCCTTGGCGATGCCGAAGTCGATCACCTTCACCTCGCCGTCGTACGAGATCAGCGCGTTCTGCGGCGAGACGTCGCGGTGCACGATGCTCATGTCGCGCCCCTGCCGGTCCTTGGCGCGGTGCGCGTAGTCGAGGCCCTCGCAGCACTGGGCGATCGCGTAGCAGGTGAGCGGAATGGGCGCGGGCTCGCCGCGCTTGCGGCAGCGATCGAAGACCGCGCGCAGGTCCTTGCCCGACACGTACTCCATGGCGATGAAGTACGAGTTGCTGAGGTTATTGAGCTCGTAGATCTGCGCGATGTTCGCGTGGTTCAGCTGAACGGTGATCTTCGCCTCGTCGAGGAACATCGAGATGAACTCTTCGTCCTCGGCGATGTTCGGCAAGATGCGCTTGATGGCGACGATGCGCTCGAAGCCTCCGGCGCCGAAGGTCTTGGCGCGCCAGACCTCGGCCATGCCGCCGATGTTGACGCGGTCGAGCAGCAGGTACTTCCCGAAGGGAATCGGTTGGCGTTTCTGAGCGGTAGACACGGAGCCCGCGGAGCGTACGCGGGCCAAAACCCGTCATGGCAGGAAAATTACGGGTCTCCCTGTGTAGGCACGCCCCACACAGGTTGCTCTCCCGGGGGCACCTCGTCGGGCTCGGGCGGGGGCGCGAGGTGCACCTCGCCCACCCATCCTTCCTGGGCGGAGACGATCGCCTTCGGCCCGAACACCTGCCCCTTCGGAGCGCCGACGATGGTCACCCACGCCTGCTTGCGATCGGTCGCCACGCAATAGACGACGGTGCCCACCGCGGCGTCGCCCGCTTCGGTCGCCGGCCCCGCGCAGCGCTCGCGCACCTCGAGCTTCCAGGCGGGCACGCGCTCGCCCTTGACGAAGAACGGCACGCTGCCCAGCCCCTCGAGGAACGAGGCGAGCAGCGAGGGATCGCGCGGCACGGCCTCGGTGCCTGCCTCGCGGCTGGCGGCCTCGGCGAAGTACTGCGCGGCGAGCAACGTCTGCTCGTCGGCGCTCAGGGGCGAAGCGCGCGAGTTGAGCACCACGAAGTCGAGGAACAGCACGCTCGAGATCGCGATGGTGAGCAGCCGCAGCGGCTGCCAGCTGGGCGGCCGCTGGCGGGAGAGCACCAGCACCGCCGCGCCGCCGATCGCCACCGCGCAGCCGAGCAGGCCCAGCCACAGCCGGGGCAGCTCGCTGAGCGCGGTCACCTCGGCGCCCTGGGCCTGACCCCAGCGCACCACGTCGCCGCCGTAGAGCCACCCGAAGAAGAGGAGCAGGCCTGCCCTGAGCGCAGTCGAAGGGGCTGCGCGGGCTGCCACCGCGGCGGGTTTCATTTCAGCCCTGCCCCGCCAGCACGCGCGCGGGATCGACCTGCGCGGCGCGGCGCGCGGGCAGCCAGGCGCCACCCACCGCGGCGAGCACGCCCAGGCCCACCCCCAGCAGCGGCAGCCAGGGCGGCACCAGGAAGAACGTGTCGGGCTTGAAGGGGAACTGGGGGAGCACGCGGGCCGAGAGCATATCCACGCCGAGGGCCGCCAGGAGCGCCGTCAACGTTCCGGCCACCCCGCCGCCCACGCCCAGCACCACCGCTTCGGCGAGCACCAGCCCGAAGATGTCGCGCTGGCTGGCGCCCACCGCGCGCATCACGCCCAGCTCCCGCTCCCTGGCCCGCACGGCGGCAGAGAGCGCGTGGGCGATGTTGAAGGCGGCGAGCAGGCAGATGAGCGCCGACAGCAGCGCCATCGCCGAGGTGGTGATCGCCACCGCCGCGCCGGCGTTCTCCGACATGCGGCGGTCCTGATCGTCGACGCGCAGGCCCATCTCCTTGACCGCGGCGACGATGGTGGGCACCTCGGAAGGCGAGGCCGCCTGCAGCGAAACCCCGGTGAAGGTCTCGGCGTCGACGTTGGCGGCCTGGTTCATGCGAATGGCGACGTCGAGCGGAACGGTGGCGGCAGCCAGCACCCCACGCTCGGACAGCCCGGCCACCTGCAGCTGCGTCGAGGTGACGGGCCCGGGCGCCACCACGGCCACGTAGCTGCGGTTGAAGTCGACGGGGAAGCTGAAGCCCACCAGCATCTGCGCGGAGAGCTGCGGGAGCCCCCGCGCCGGGGCGAAGGTCTTGTTGTAGATCTCGAGCAGGCGCGAGGAGACGATGGTGGGGATCGGTTTGCCGGGGCCGGGGTCGCTGAAGTCGCCCAGCTTCACGTCGGCGCGCACGAAGTCGGGGTCGACGCCGACGGCGATCACCTCGATGCCCATGCGCAGGCGACGGCCGAAGAAGTCGCCGTCGTAGAGGGAGACGGCGGGCACGCGCACGCTCATCTTCCGGTAGGCGCGCTCCACTCCGGGGATGGCGGCGAGGCGATCGACCGCGTCCTGCGTCAGCTTGCCGCCGCCGAAGAGCCCGATGGCCAGCTGCGAGGGCACCACGTCCACCAGGCGCGAGTCGACCGGGAAGATCTTCTCTCTCACCACCCGGCCCACGCCCAGGCCCAGCGCCACGAAGAACACCAGGGACGCGATGCCCATGGCGATGCCGAAGGTCGAGCTGAACGCCCCGCGGCGATCGCGTCGAAGCTGCAGCCGCACCAACTTGATGAGGGAGTTGGGCCTCATCTGTCCCCCTCTCCCCCGCGGGGGAGAGGGTCGGGGTGAGGGGCTAACCGACCATCGTTGAGCATCAGCACCCGGCTGGCCGCGGCACGCAGTCGATCCTCGTGCGTCACCGCGATGATGGTGAGCCCGTCCTGGTTGAGCGACTTGAACAACCCAATCACCTCGTCGGCGGTCTGCAGGTCGAGGTTACCGGTGGGCTCATCACACAGCAGCACCCTGGGCTTGTTGAACAACGAGCGGGCGATGGCGACGCGTTGCCGCTCCCCACCTGACAGCTGGCTGGGAAGGCGCTCCGTCTTCTCCCCGAGCCCCACGCGCGCCAACGCTTCCTTCGCGCGCGCCTCGTCAGCATCGTTGGCAGCAAACGCCGCGGGCAGGGCCACGTTCTCCAGCGCCGACAACCCCTGGATGAGATGGAACGACTGAAAGACGAACCCGACCGATTCGTTGCGGAACTTCGCCAGGGCCCTGTCGCCGAGCCCCGAGAGCCTGGTCCCCGCGACGGTGACCTCACCGGTGAACCCGGAGTCGAGTCCGCCGAGCACGTGCAGGAGCGTCGACTTGCCGCTGCCGCTGCGTCCCACCACCGCCAGGAACTCGCCCGCGGCGACCTGCAGTGACACGCCGTCGAGCACGCGCACCCGGCCCCGGGCGCCGTCGTCGTAGCCGCGCGTCAGCGCCTCGGTGGTGATCATGGAGCGGAGCCGCCAGCAGCGGAACGCTGCGCGAGACAGACGGGAGCGAAGCGGACGTCTGGCCGAGGCGGAGCGACCCAGATCGTTGCGTCCCAGATCATGGCGAGGGCTTCGCGGCTCCACCCAGGGTGAGCACGACCTTCGCCTGCACCACCTTGTCCTTCGCCCCCACGTTGATGGTCACGCGCTCGAGATCGTCGGTCGCGTCGAGCCAGCGCACGGTGGTGGCCTTGATCGCGAAGCCGCCGATGCCCCAGGCGCTCTCCGGCAGGGCGCGCACCGAGGCGCTGAGCTTGTTCAGATCGATCGCCACCGCGAACGCGTCGTCTCCGTCGAGGGACACCGGGCCCCGGCCATCGGACTTCACCAGCGCGTCCAGCCGCTGCACCGGAGAGGCGAAGAACACCAGGTCACCCTTGGGCGCGAAGTGCACGCCTTCGCCCTGCGCGTAGGTGGTGATCATCGCCTTCTGCCCGTCGGGCCGCTCCCGCAGCGACATCTCGGCGCCGAACTTCGGGGCGAGGCTGGCGATCTTCTCCAGGGTCGGCACCACGTCGGCGGGCGACCTGGTGGCGGCCGCCCCCGAGAGGTGCACGTAGGTGAACGGGTTCGTCTGCCGCAGATCGAGCGTGGGCACACCCTTGTCCATCGGCGGCCGCTCGCTCAGCGAGAGTGACGCCACCGCGCCCGGCTGCAGCTGATCGAGCACCTGCGCCTTCACGTCGAAGCCCCCCTCGTCGAAGGCCCGGCTCAGGTGCGTACCGAGCATCTGCCGCGCCCAGGCCGAGAGCTTCGTCGGATCGCCCGAGTAGCGCGTCACCAGGAACGCGTCGGCCGGGAGATACCCGAGCAGCGACTTCGACGGCTGGGGCGCGAGCGCGGCCAGCTGGGTGGCGTCGCCTTTCCAGCTCGCGTTCGCCGTCACAAAGAGACCGGCCGGCGTGAGTGAGATCGCCCCCGTCACCGCGGAGAACGGCGCCTGCACCAGCAAGGGCGTACCCGTGGGCAGGTACACCACCACGTCGCGGTCCTTCGGCAGCTTCTGAAGCTCGGCGGCGTAGGCCTGGTCGGCCGCCAGCGAATCGCTCTGGGTCATCGCGCCCAGGCCCGGCAGCTGGTCCACCCCGGCCCCGTCGGTCACCAGCGCGTAGCCGTTGGAGATCACGTACCCGAGCTTCGGCGCGGCGCCGGCGCTGAAGGTCTTCACCGTGAGCTCCCCGAAGTGTCGCTCGCCCATGGTGGTCGCGCCGAGGCGCTGGGTGGCGAGGGCCTGCAGGGCGGCGTGGAGCTTCTTTTCGTCCTTCACCGGCAGCGCGAGGTACGCGTGGCCGGTGATGAGCGCGGCCAGCGCGGCGGCGCGCGAGCCATCGACGCCGGCTTTTTCCAGCGCCTCGGCGCTGCGCACGTCGACGCCCAGCTCGCTCACCAGCGCGTCGGCGAAGGCCTTGCCGTCGTCGAAGCCTTTGAGCTGCGCGGCGAAGGCGGTGACCTTGAGCGCTTCGATGATCTTGAGCTTCTGACCGGCGCTCGCCAGCGCGGGGACGACGACCACGCCGACCGCGCCGCGCGGGAGGACCCGCTCGACTCCGGTGGACGAGGTCGAGGACTTGCTGCACTTGCCGCAGCCCACCGCGAGCATCAGCAACGCGAGAAGAAGAGTTCTACCCCTCTCCCCGACCCTCTCCCCCGCGGGGGAGAGGGAGCTAGGTGACTTCATCGAATCCGCTCCGAAGGAAGCGAGGGGGCGGAGAGCTCCTCGGTGATCTGCATGAACTGCTCCATTTCCTTCACCGTCTCCTCGGTCGCGTTCACCTCGGCGGTCAACGCCTCCAGCTGGCGGCTGACCACCTCTGGATCCCTGATGGCGATCGACTGCTCATGCGTCAGTCTCAACACGTCCTCGATGCTGGCGAGCTGATGACTCACCAATTCCCGGCTCTCGTCGGCCTGAACGAACCGAGCCACCCGCTTCTTCAAGATCTCCACCCGCCGGCTCTTCACGTCCCTGAGCCGCTCGTTCTTCTCGCCCGCCGCGTCCGCTTCGAGCGCGGCCAGCTCTTCTTCGATCGCCTTGCGATCGGTGGCGTTGAGGTACTTGCGGTAGCTGTTCAAGGTGGCCACCAGCCGCAGGAAGCTCGTCAACAACGCCTCCAGGCGCCGCTCGCTGCTCGCCACCAGCACCCGCCCGCCGGGCATCTTCCCGTAGCTCTCGAGGATGCGGTCCTTGAGCTCGCGCAGGACGTCGTAGTGCTCCTTCTGCGAGGGGGCGAGCTCGGCCAGCAGGGCCTCACGCTCCTCGGGTGAGGCGACGTCGCTGCCCACCTGCGCCTCGAGGTTCGCGCGCACCGCCCGCTTGAACGAAGGCAGCAGCGACAACATCACCGAGTACATCAGCGACGCCCCGCCCGCGGCGGCCAGCGGCACCCAGTCACCCATGGCGGCCGAGGCGATGCCTCCCGCGGCGAGCGCGAACCAGTTCGCCGGCATCGCCAGCGCCGCTCTCAAGCTGCTGCTCTTTTTCTTGGGCTCGCTCACGGTGGTTGCGGCGTGGAAACGTACTTGAGCGCTCCCAAATCCGCAGTGTCTTCGGGCTCGGGGGCGGGGGGAGCCCCGAAGAGCTTCTGGTTGAGCTCGCCTGCGCTCTTGAACAGCTCGGCGTACGTCACCGGCGCCGCGTCGGCGATCCCGAAGAAGGCGAGGTTGTCCTTGAGGGTGGCGGGCGGCGCAGCGCCGATCGCCTCCATCGGGTCGCCCAATTGGGGAGCGAGGGTGCCCAGGACCCGGGCTCCTTCGCTGCGATCTTTCAGGACCGACGCGTTCGCGTCGAGCACCCCGCGGATCACCCTGCGAATCGCGTCGGGGTAGCGCGCCGCGAAGTCACCGCGCGTCACCAGCACCGTGGCGATCAGGTGCGGCGCATCGGCCGTCGAGGTCAGCGTCTGCGCGCCCGCCACCTCGTGGACCCCGGGGTCGACGTCGCCGAGCAGCCCGGCCACCGCGTCGAGGTCTTTGCGCTCGAGCGCTTCGCCCGCCGCGAAGGCCCCCTCGAGCGGCACCAGGGTCACGTCCCTCAGCGACAGCCCCACGCGCGAGAGGCTCCACAGCAGCAGGTACCAGGCCGACCCGCGATCCTCGACCCCGATGCGCTTGCCCGCGAGCTGCGGCAGCGTGCTCAGGCCCTTGGCCACCACCACCTCCTGCCCGCGGCTGCGCCCCACCAGCATCACCACCCGCGGGTTGGCGTCGCGCAGCAAGGACGCGCTCATCGCCACCGACGACACCGGCAGCACGGCGAGATCCACGCCCCCGTTCTCGCCACCGCGGACCAGCGCCTTGCGCATCTCGTCTTCGCGGTCGAAGCGCTGCACCTTCACGTCGATGGCGTAGGCCGCGCGAAAGAGGCCCACCCGCTCGGCATCACCCGCCGCCCACAGCAGCGCAGCGGTGCTCCCGCGCGGCACCGCCCCGATGATCATCGCGCGGGTGGGGATGCGCACCACGTCGTCGATGGGCGCCATCACCCCCGCGGGGAAGTCACCGGGCGAGAGCCGCGGGGCCCGCGGGTAGAGCCGATCGCGGGCGCGCGCCACCCAGCCCAGGCGCGTCGCCGCCACCGACCCGGCCGCGAGCGCCACCAAAAAGAAAGCGAGCAGCCACCGGCGTCTCTTGCGGGGTGGGCTGCTCGCGTTCTCACTCACGGTGCTGGCTCGAGGCGACTACTTGACCTCGACCTTCTTCCCGATGGTCTTCTCGCCGCCATTGGAGACGTCCGACACGGGCGCCGGGCTCTGCAGCCCCATCTCCATCTTGAACTGCTTCACCAGCTCGGCGGCCTGGAGCGCCTCGGCCTCTTCCTCGATCTTCATCGACTGGGTGTCGACGGACTCGAGGGCCATCTGCATGCGGGCCTCGTTGACGGCGGTCTGCTCTTCCACCTTGCGGAGCATCTCGTCGTGGGTGGCGTCGATGCCGCCCACCTCGAAGGACTCCATGGCGTCGGCGACCTTCGACTGCCACTTGGCGCGGCGGGCGTCGCGAATGGCCGACATCGCCTCGTTGGTCTTCTTGTCCTTCTCGCGCATGAACGCCTTCTTCACGTTCAGCGCCTTGTCGTAGGCGGACTTCGCGGTGGCCAGCTGCGCCTCGTTGCGCGAGAGCGCACCCTTCTCCATCTGGAGCCGGGTGGCGTATTGGGCGGCGAGATCGTCGCGCCCACCCTGGATGGCGGCCTTCACCTTGGCGGTGAGATCGCCCACCTCGATCTTGTACTTGGCGTTCTCCTTCTCGAGCAGGGTTTGGTTCGCCCGCACCATGGCGATCGACTCGTTCATCTTGGGGACCTGGTCGTTCAGGTCACGGATGTTCTGCTCGAGGATGAGTTCGGGATCTTCAATCGTGCTGACGAAGAAGCCGACGAAGCTGCGCATCGCGCGTCTGAACCGTTGCCACATGGGGTAACGCTCTCCTGTTGGGAGGGGACGAAGCTGAACTCTACACGGTTTGAACTACACGGCTTTACCGCTGATCCGATTGCGTGGAAGACGACTTACTCCGACCGAACAACGCCCTCCAGCCTTCCGTTCCGCCGAAGCGGAAAATCTCGCTGTTGAAGGCAGTTGCGGCCAGCTTGAGGGCGATCAGGGCAAAGACGAGCACCGAGCCCATGGTGAGCAGCACCTGGGGGGCGGTGGCATTGCCCAGCACCGAGGCTTTGATCAGCAGGGCCACGTTCAAGAGCGGCACCAGGGCGGTGAGGCTGTTGAGCTCCACCCCCGGCATCTGGCTGAGGAGCGCGGGGGCGAGGCAGGCGAGCATCACCGGGGACATCAGCGACTGGCCTTCCTTGAAGGTGCGCGCCGTCGAGGCCACCGTGAGCGAGATCCCCGCCAGCAGGAGCGCCGCCGGAACCAGGCAGGCGAGCATGGTCAGCACCTGCCCGGGGTGGAGCTGGAAGGTCATGTTGGCCGGCCCCAGGCTGATGCCGAACCCGAAGGTCGCCGCCATCGCGAGCAGGTTCGCCAGCGCGGTCACCACCGCCACCGCGCTCACGGTGAGGTACTTGGCGGCCATCACGTCGACCGGGCGGGCGCCTGAGACCAGCAGCGTCTCCAGCGTGCCCCGCTCCTTCTCGCCGGCGGTGAGATCGACCGCCGGGTAGAGCGCCCCCAGGATGAGCATGGTGAGCAGAATGATGGGCAACAGCCGCGAGGCGATCAGCGGACCCAGATCTTTCTGGAACTCGAGATCGACGGGTTCGCCCTTCACCGGTTGCACGAACCCCGCCTCCAGCCCCCTGGCGTCGAGCCGCACCTTGAGCGCGTCGTTGTTGATGCTCTCCAACATCGGCCGCATGCGATCGAGCGCCTCCACCGAGCGATCGAAGCGCTTGGTGTACAGCACGGTCACCACCACCTGCTGTCCTGCCTGCAGCCGGGCCTCTGCGTCAGCCGGGGCCTGCACCACCGCGGCGAGCTTCTGATCGCGCAGGAGCGCCTCGGCCTGGGCGCGCTCCTTGGGCTCGAAGGTGGTCTTCGGCGGCACCGGCTTGCGCGCCAGCAGGGCCGCCGTCGAGGGGCCCACCACGGCGATGGTGAGCGGCTCGTTCTTCAGGCGCTGCGTCCCCGCGGAGATGATCGCCCCCATCACCAGCAGCATCCCCGGGTAGAGCAGCACCGGGAGCAGGATGGTGAGGACGAGCGTGCGCCGATCGCGGGTGACGTCGAGCAGCTCCTTGCCCAGCAGAATCCGCCACGCAGGTCTCATGCCGCCCCTCCGGCGTAGTGCAGGAAGGCATCGGTCAGCTTCTGCTTGCCGCTCTGCGCCAGCAGCTCGGCGCTGGTTCCGCGCGCCACCACCTTGCCGCCGCGCATGAAGAGCAGGCGGGTGCAGAGGTACTCCGCCTCTTCCATGCGGTGCGTGGAGAACAGCACCGCCTTGTTCCGCGCCTGCGCCCGCTGCACCAGCTCGAGGATGTCGCGGGACGCGAGCGGGTCGAGCGTGGCGGTGGGCTCATCGAGCACGTACGCGAGCGGGTCGTGCACCACCGCGCGCGCGATGTTGATGCGCTGCTTCTGGCCGCTGGACATCGCGCCGCACCGCTTGTCGAGGAAGCCTTGCAGCTCGAGCTCGTCGGTCAAGGCGGCGATGCGCGCGGCGAGGGTCTCCTCGTCGAGCTGCTGCAGCCGCCCGAAGGTCTGCAGCATCTCCCGGCCGGTGAGCCGCTCGTAGAGCCCGGTGCTGGCGGTCAGGAAGCCCAGCTGTCTGCGGGCGGCGAGCGGCTCGACCTGCACGTCGACGCCGTTGATGCGGGTGCGCCCCGCCGCGGGCGTCAGCAGCCCCGCCAGCACCCGTAAGGTGGTGGTCTTGCCCGCGCCGTTGGGCCCCAGCAGGCCCACCACCTCGCCGGGCTCGACGCCGAAGCTCACCTGGTCGACGGCGCGCGTGGCCCCGAAGTCCCTGACGATGCCCTCGACCTCGATCACCGCTGCCATGCGGTGAGCGTCGCCCACGCGCTCCCGGACACGAAGGCTTTTTCAGCGCCCGAAGTTCATGAACGGCTCGCCGGTCAACGCGACGTTGAGCTTGAGGCCCATCGGCGCGTGCCCCCAGGCCACCCCGTCGATGGCGTTCTCGTAGATGACGAAGTCCGGCGCGTAGGTGCCCTTGGGCACGCGCAGCACGTAGTTCTCCTGGCCGCCCTGGAAGCGCCAGTCGAAGACCTGGAAGTCCTGCTGGCGCTGCAGCCGCAGCCCGACCTCCGCCCCGCCGATGGTGTCAGCCACCACCTTACCGTCCACGCGCAGGGGCCCGGTGAGCACTTGCGTCTCGTAGTTGATGTCGAAGTCGCCGTCTTCCATCAGCGGCACGCGCGAGAACATCAGCTGACGGCCCGAGGCGTACTCAGGGTACGTCTCGCGATCGATGGTGAAGTAGACCTCGTACTCGCCCTTGGGCAGCTTGACCGAGAAGCTCCCGTCTTCGCCCGCCTCGAAGCCCTTCTGGAAGAAGCTGTACTGGCCCTGCAGCGCGCGGTTGCGGAAGGTGAAGGTGCCCACGCGCCGGTGCGGCAACGGCGGCTGGCCGTCGATGGTGATCCGGCCGGTGAAGCGCGAGGTCTCGAGCACGATGGGCATCGAGCGATCCGCGGCGAGTTGGAAGTACCGATCGACCACCCAGAAGCCCGAGGCCAGCTCGTCTGCCAGCCCCTCGTCCAGGCTCAAGACGGTGAAGTAGTTGCCGGGGAACGCCTTGATGCGGAACGAGCTCGACTCCAGCGGCACCTCGTACATGAGGAAGCTGCTCCCGGCCGACGCCCCGGCCACGCCGAACATGTAGATCTGGAAGTTGTAGTTGGGGTTGGGCCGCACGGGCACCCCGTCGATGAGAATGCTCCCCTCGATGGCGCGGGTGGGGAAGTCGGCCGTGAAGGTGGTGTCCTGCCGCAGATCGACCGCCGCCTGCAGCGACTTGCCGAAGATGCGCGAGGGCAAGGTGGGGTTGGCCACGCCCTGGAAGTCCAGGCTGGTGCCGTAGACGCCCTTGGGAATGAGCGAGGTGAAGCCCGAGAGCCCGCCCTCGTGGTGCGAGTAGACGGTGGCGTCGCTGTCACCGGGCCTGGTGTAGGTGATGGTGAAGTCGGTGCCGGGGCGGGCGTCGGGCAGCGGCACTCCGTCGATGGTGATCGACGCCTCCAGCACCGAGGAAGCGATGTCGATGTCGAACTCCTGGTCGCGGTCGAAGTTCAAGTTCGACCCCGGCGTCACCGCGAAGTTCCTCAGCTCGGTGCCGAAGAGCGAGACGGCCGGGGTGTTGAGGAACAGCCCAAAGCTGCCCTCCAGCATCCGCAGCTCGTAGCTGCCACCCTGGCTGGTCACCATCGAGCGCTGCCACGCCGGGCTGCCGTACGCCTCGAACCACACGTCTTGCGGAAAGACGTTGGGCCGGAAGGCGAGGCCGCCGAAGCGCACCGCCCCGCGCAGCAGGTGCGAGGTGGCGCGGAAGTTCGACTGCAGGTCCCTCGTCATGTCCGCGTAGCCGTGATCGATGAAGCCCTCGAAGTACGGCCACACCCCGCCCGGCTGGTGCTGGAGGATGTCGTAGCGGCTGCGCATCACCTTCACCTGGAACAGCCCGTTGGAATCGGGCACGCGGGTCAGCTCAGACTGAAAGCCGCCGGCGATGAACTGCACGATCACCGGCTTGGTCTCGGCGACGCCGTCGAGGAAGGCGTCGGCGGTCAAGGTGTGCAGCGCGATGCAGATGCCAAAACGCAGGCCGCCGTCCGTGGTGGCCACGCCGCCGTCCGGGTCGAGCCCGAACGACTCGGGCGGACACGGCTCGCTGGCGAAGGTCGCGGGCCAGACCGTGCTGGGGGGATCGGGCGGGAGCACCACCACCCCGCTGTCGCGCTTCGGAGGGGTGACGACCCCTTCTTCGCCGGCGTCGGGCTCAGTGGCGGTGGGGCCGCACTGGCAGCCAGAGAGGGCCAGGGCGAACGCGGCCATCACCACTCCCGCTGTCCCGATCCTGCACGTCGTCAAAGGCTCTCCCGGCAAGAGACTGTCAGTGGCCTTCGCAGCCGACCCAACCTCCGGGCGGCTTAAGCAAAGCCGACGCCATTGACAAGATGGCGAGGTTACAGGGGAATTTCCCCTGTGGTTGCGGGGGTTCACGACACTTTCAGGCGGTCGCCAGCAAGTTGTCAGTCGAGCTGCGACACCAGCCGGGCCGAGTGCGCGCGCGCGGCCGCGAGAATGGCGGCTTCGTCGACCTGCATTAGCCGGCGATTGCGCATCAGCACCTGGCCGTTGACCACCACGTCGCGCACGTCCTGGCTCTGGCCGGAATAGACGAGGGTGGACACGGCGTCGCCCGAGCTGGGGGTGGCGTGGGCCCGGGAGAGATCGACGGTGATCACGTCGGCGCGCGCGCCTTCCTCCAGGCAGCCGATCTCACCCTCGAGGCCCAGCGCCTTGGCGCCGTTCAAGGTGGCCATCTCGAGCGCCTGCATCGCCGACATCGAGGTCGGCCCGCCCCGCGGGAGGTGGATGAGCGCGGCCAGCCGCAGCTCGAGGAAGATGTCGAGGTTGTTGTTGCAGGGCGCGCCGTCCGCTCCCAGCCCCACCACGATGCCCTGCTTGAGCAGCTCAGGCACCTTGGCGGTCCCGGAGGCCAGCTTGAAGTTGGCGCTGGGGCAGTGGGCGACGCGGGTGCCGCTCTCGCGCAAGAGCCGCTGCTCCTCGGCGGTCAGCCACACGCAGTGCGCCAGGGTGGTGTGCGTGCCCAAAAGGCCGAGGTGATGGAAGTAGCTGACGTTGTCCATGCCGGTCTTCTCGCGCACGACGTCGCACTCGGTGGCGTTCTCCGAGGCGTGCGTGTGAATGCGCACCCCCCGCTCCCTCGCCAACGCCTGCACCTTTCGCAAGAGCCCCTCGGTGCAGGACAACACGAAGCGGGGCGCGAGCGCGTAGCGCAGCCGATCGCCCTCGCTGCCGTGCCACTTCTCGATCAAGCGCAGCGACTCGGCCAGCGACCCCTCGGTGGACTCGCGCAGCCCCGCGGGCACGCCCTGCCCCGCGTCCATCATGCACTTGCCGCCCACCAGCCGGATGCCGGAGTCGCGCGCGGACTCGAACACCGAGTCGTAGTGGCGCACGGTGCCCATATCGAGCACGGCCGTGGCCCCCGAGCGGATGCACTCGAGGAAGGTGACGTCGGCGCTGGCGCGCAAGGACGCGGCGTCGTGCAGCGCCTCGAAGGGCCAGATGCGATCGCGAAGCCAGTCGAGCAGTTCCATGCCGTCGGCGTGGTTGCGGCAGAGCGTCTGGCAGGCGTGCAGGTGGCTGTGAATGAGGCCGGGCAACACCAGCTGGCCCTGGGCGTCGATGGTGCGGCGGGTGCCGGTCTTACCGCCCCGCTTCCCGGGCGCCACCCGGACGATGCGATCACCCTGAATGACCACTTCAGCGTCGCGAATGACCTCGCGCTTCGCGTTCATGGTGATGGCGGTGGCGTTGCCGATGACGAGATCCACGGACTGTGACCTTCTCCTACCTGCAGCATTGGGTACACTTTTCAGCCGTGTTCCCTGCTCTCTTCGTTCGCGCCGTCCTGTTGCTCCCAGACCTTCCCAGCGATCAGCCCCGGTACACCAAGCCGGTCGGCTCGGCCGAGGTGAAGTACTTCGAGCTGCTGGAGAACAACAGCCACATCATCTACCCCATCATCGCCGTCACCGTGGTGGCGCTGATCGCCTTCGGGGTGATCGCGGCCTGGCGCAGCGAAGACGTCGACGGCATCGCCAAGGCCGAGATGAAGCGCGAGGTCATCCGCCAGCTGCGCCGCGAGGTCTACGGGCTGACCGCGGTGCGCCTGGCCACCATCCTCAACGTGCCCGGCGGCAAGATGCTCAAGCTGCTGGAAGAGATGGCCGAGGCGAACATCGTGGAGTCGCGCACCGACACCTCGCGCGTCACCACCTGGCGGAT
The DNA here is from genome assembly GCA_009885595.1 of Myxococcales bacterium. GTDB lineage: Bacteria > Myxococcota > Myxococcia > Myxococcales > Myxococcaceae > Archangium_A. The sequence continues at coordinate 17,025 of VFKJ01000754.1, forward strand.
GAAGGGCCTGACCGACTCCACCTGAAACTACTGGAGCCGGCCGATGATCGGCACGGTGACCTTCGGCGCGTAGGGATCGGTGGTGTCGACCACCGCCCACACCCGCTGCTCCTGCGAGGGCGGGACGTAGAAGCCGCCGTCGGCCTCGAAGATGCCGAAGGAGAGGGTGCCCACCTTCTTGTTCACCTGACCGCCGGGCACGTTGGTGCCCTCGAGCAGCACCGGCAGCGTCGGCCCCGCAGTCCAAGCGAACCAGGTGCACGGGCCCGCATCGACGTCGCTGCAGCGCACGCCCGGAGTCAGCCCGCCGTCGGCCGACTGCCACAGCTCGGCGGCGAGTAGCTTCACCGGCCCATCGCCCCTGTTCGTCACCAGGGAGACGTCCGCTGGCGCCGGGCTGTTGCCCGTGAAGGTCACCGGAAACGGCAACGGCTGGGGGAGAATCGAGTTCCCGGTGAGCGTCGCCAGCATGCCGCTGGGCCGGCGCGTGGTGTCCAGCGGCTCGCCCTGCCGCGTCCAGATGATGGTGGAGAGATCGGTGTCGTCACCGCCGCGGCACGCCGAGCGGGCGCGGTAGGTGATGGCCACCGGCGTGGTCTTCCAGTCGCGCGGGTCGGTGACCGCGTTGGGCAGCTTGAAGGTGGGCACCACCCAGCTGGCCTGGGTGCCTCCGTCGGCCTGCAGGGGCGCGTTGGCGTAGCGGAAGTCGACGCTGGCCCCGCCGTCGCAGCGCGAGGGCGAGCCCGCGCTGATGTTCATCGAGTAGCTGACCGGGGTGTTGCCGTCGTTGCGCACGAACATCGTCCCGCTGCGGGTGTAGGGCACCGGGCCGCCGTCGAGCTCGCAGACGAAGCCACCGTCGGGCGGGTAGACGCGCTCGTCGCAGAGGTTGCCGAAGCGCACGTCGAGGTTCATCGCCGCGGTGCCGTCGGTGCACTGCTCGGTGGCGCTGTCGTCGAACTTGAAGCACAGCTTGGGCAGCGCCTGGATGGCGGAGCCGCGAATGGGAATGGTCTTGTTCCCCACGCCCGCGGGCAGCACCAGCTCGAGCGCGCCCATCAACGCCACCGCCGCGGTGGGCGCGAACTTCACGCTCACCCTCACCGATTCGCCGCCCGCGAGCGTCTTCACCAACGGGGTGAGCTCGGCGGTGACGCTGGGGTCGACGGTGCTGCCCAGCTGCGCGGACGTCACCGGCAGCTCGTTCGAGCCCGAGTTGGTGAGCGAGAAGGGCAGCTGCTTCATCTCGCCCACGTAGACCTCGCCGAAGTCGAGGGTGGTGGGCTGCACCACCGCGGTGGCGGTGACCCCGGTGCCCGCGAGGCTCAGCTGCACCGCGATGTTCGTGGGGTCATCGGTGGTGATGGTCACCGTGCCCGTCTCCCGCTGATCGGCGACGGTGGGGGTGAAGGTGAGCGGCAGCTCGTACTCGCCGTTGACCCCGATGGTGATGGGCATCGGCTCGCCCAGGGCGAAGAGCGGCCTCGAGAACTCCGCCTTCTCCAGGGTCAGCGCCGCGGCGCCGGCGTTGCGAATGCGCACCTTCTTGGTGGCGGTGAAGTTGAGCTGCACCTGGCCGAACTCGACCGAGCTGCGCGCGTTGCCCACCTCGTCGAGCACTTCGATCTTGGGGAAGAGCTTCCGGGTCTGGGTGCCGCAGTCACAGCCGGAGAGGGAGAGCAGGAGAAGGCCGACGAAAAGTCTCTGAAGGGTCATGACGCTCATTTTCCGTTACACCAGCTCGCTCTTCGCCGCCCGGCCCATCAGCTCGGCCACCGCGGCCTTGGGTGAGCCGCCTTCCCACGCGATCTTGTACACCTGCTCGCAGATCGGCAGCTCGACGCCGACCATGCGCGCGAGGTCGTGGGCGCTCTGGGCCGTCTTCACGCCCTCGGCGACCTGCTTCATCTCCTTCAAGATGTCCTCGATGGTGCGGCCGCGGCCCAGCTCGAAGCCCACCGTGCGGTTGCGCGAGAGCTCGCCGGTGCAGGTGAGCACCAGGTCGCCCAGGCCCGCGAGGCCCGAGAGGGTGAGCGGGTTGCCGCCCATGCGCACCGCGATGCGGGTGATCTCCGCCAGCCCGCGGGTGATGATCGCCGCGCGCGAGTTGTGACCCAGGCCCAGCCCGTCGGACATGCCCGCCGCGATGGCGATGACGTTCTTGAGCGCGCCGCCCACCTGCACGCCCACCACGTCGGTCGAGGTGTACGTGCGGAAGACGTCGCTCTTGAACATGCCTTGCGCGGCGCGCGCGGTGCTCTCGAAGCGGCTGGCGATGGTGACCACGGTGGGCAGGCGCCGCACCATCTCCTTGGCGAACGAGGGGCCGGAGAGCACCGCGATGTGCGGGTGGTATTCCTCGGGCAGGCACTGCTCGAGCACCTCGGTCATCGTGGCCAGGGTGCCGGTCTCGATGCCCTTGGCCACCGACACCACGGGGACGTGGAGGGGAAAGAGCCGGGTGGTCTTGCCGAGCAGATCGCGGGTGGCCTGCGAGGGCGTGGCGACGATCACCAGCTCGGTCTTGTCTGCCGCGGCCTCGAGATCGGTGGAGGCGCGAATCTTCGCGGAGAGCGGGAGGCCGGCCAGGTAGTTCGCGTTCTCGTGCGTCTGGTTGATCACCTCGACCAGCGCGGCGTCCCGCCCCCAGAGCACCACCTCGTCGAAGTTGGCGGTGAGCACCTGGGCGATGGCGGTGCCAAAGCTGCCTGCTCCGAAGACCGTGGCCTTTTTCATAGGGCCCGCGGTTCTAGCCTCCTCACAGGGAGGTGACGAGGCCCAGCGACACCGTGGGCATCACCACCGCGTCGACCTCGCGGCCGTGCACGTCGAAGCCGAAGGAGAAGACGAAGGCCGTCTTCGAGGACAGCGGCAGCTCGGCGCCCCCCTTGAGGCTCACGTTGTGGCCCACCACCACCGCGGGCGGCACGCCCACCAGGGGGTCGCTCGCGTAGGGCTCGGTGTCCAGCGCCAGCGTGTAGCGGGTCTCGAAGAAGATGCGCCCGTCGCGCGGCCGGTTGCCCTGGTAGGCCACCACCAGCCCCGGGGAGAAGTTGATGTTCCGCCGCCCGGTGAGCCAGCGCGAGCTGCGCGACTCGCGCGAGGCGCGCTGGGTGAAGAAGGCGTAGCCGGCCTCGAAGCTGGCCGCGAACGACCAGTTCTCGTTCCCGGCGAGGCCCAGGCGCAGGGCGATGCGGGGCTCGTTCATCATGAAGTAGTAGCTGTCGAAGCCCAGGCCGAGATCGAACCGGTCGCCCAGCGCGAAGAGCGCGCGGATGCTCAGCAGCGGGAAGCCCAGCAGCACCATCTGCCCGCGCTTGCCTGCCCCCAGCGAGGGTGCCCCCAGCATGGAGACGCGGTTGCGATCTTCCGGAGGGCGAATGCGGGCCACCACCTCGGGCCGCGGCCTGAGCAGGCCCGTCCCCGGGGGCGGGGAGGCCCGCACGGGCTCAGGCGGCGGAAGCGGCGGAGGCGGCAGCGAGGGCTCGCCGCCGACCGGCGGGGGCGGCACCGGAATGCCCTGCCAGTCGTCTTCGGGCGATTGGGCCCAGGCTGCGGTGCAGAGCAGCCCGCCCAGGACCAGCGCCATGCGCAGCGGAGTCGAACGGTTCATCGACCTGGCAGTGTGACACGGCCGCGCGGTTTTGGAGGGCTCAGAGCGACTTGAGGTAGCTGATCAGGTCAGTGCGCTCTTCCACCGAGAGCGTCGAGGTGACGCCGTGCCGGTCGCCCACGTTCGAGAACACCCGCTCCTCCAGGGTCAGCTGCGAGCCGTCGTGCAGGTAGGGCGCGGTGCGGCCGATGCCCAGCAGCGAGGGCACGTTGAAGCCCCGGGTCACCTTGTCGGGGTTCAGGGTGTTCGTGCGCAGCGTGCCGACGTCGGCGTTGGTGTTGTTGGTGAACAGCGCGCCGGTGTGGCAGCTCTCGCAGCCCGCCTTCTCGAAGGCCGCCTGGCCCCGCAGCTCGGTCGAGCCGCCGGCCAGCTGCCCGCGCAGCGGGTTCTCCGGCAGCGGCAGCTGATCGATGAAGGCGTCCAGCTTCGCCGCCGTGGACGAGTCGAGGCCCGAGCCGCCCATGCGCTCGGTGATGGTGTGCACGTTGAAGGCGTCGAGCGAGGTGAACTCGCCGCTCCAGTGGTAGGGCGCGGTGGAGAGCAGCTTGCGGCCGGCCAGCGCCGGGGTCTGGCGAGCGCCATCGGGGAACTGCCAGACGTGGCCGTCTTCCCGGCCCTCGAGGTGGCAGGTGCTGCAGGCGACGGTGGTGGACGACGAGCTCATCCGGACGTCCCTGGCGTCGAAGAACAGCTTGCGGCCTTCCTGGAGCGCCGGGCTGAGGACCTCGGGGGCCACGTTGCTGATCTTCCCCCGGGCGGTGATGACGGCCGAGGCGCCGGTGCCTAAGCCCTCGAAGATCTCCAGCTGGTGATCGAACTGGCTGTAGACGTACATGCGCTTGCCGTCGGCGGTGATCGCGATGCCATCGGCGCCGTGGCCCTGGACCGTCTGCACCGAGCGGATGGAGGTGCCGGTCTTCTCGAAGTCGATGCTGGTGCCCTCGCGCTTCCAGGTGGGCATGAAGGCGATGTTGCGCGATTCCCGGCTGAGCACCATCAGCCAGCTGCCGCTGGGGTCGAGCACCCCGACGGTCGGGCCCTGGATGGAGGGCGCGCCGGGCGCGTTGGAGGCGAGCGTGCTGGCCGGGAAGTCCTTCTCGGCCGAGTTGGTGCCGCTGGTGAAGCACGAGGTGAGATCGTCGACCTGCGGCTGCGGGGCGCTGCCGGTGTCGACGGTGACGATGCCCGCGGTCGCGACCGCGCCGATGTTGCACGGGCCCCCCGCCGCGTAATAGCCGCCCAACGAGGTGGGCCGGCGGCCGATGGCGTCTTCCCGGGCCCAGACCACCGGCGCGAACACGCGATCGCCCTGCGCGGTGACGATCAGATCGGCCATCGCGCGCGGACGGAAGGTGGAGGTCGGGGTGCTGGTGCCGCCGATGCGGGTGGCGTTGGCCGCCTCGTAGAGGCCCGTCTTCGAGGACACCTTGGCGCCCTTGACCAGATCGACCTCGACCAGCTCGCCCGTCTTGAAGAGCGACACCAGGGCGCGGTCGCCGGCGATGATGCCGACGGCGCGGGGCTCTTCACCCACGAGCACTTCCCACTTCTTCTCGAGAGTGGCGGTGTCGATCGCCGTCAGCGTGCCCTCGTCGACGCGATCGAGCGCAGTGGCGGAGACTACCAGCAGCGTCTTCCCATCGAAGGTGAGCGCCATGCCGCTGGGCTCGACGCCGACCGGAATTCGGGCGGACTCCGCGGTGTCACCCTTGCGAATGACCGAGACCGAACGATCGCCGCGGTTGGTGACGAACACCGTGTCGTCGGTACCGACGAGCACGCGCACCGGCGACTTGCCCACGGGCACCTGGCGCACTTCCTGGGTGGAAGGGTTGATGACCGCCAGCACCCCGTTGTCGGTGTCGACCGCGAACACGGTCGAGTCATCGCTCGAGAGGGCCAGCGAGCCCGACGCCCGCGCCGCGGTGCCGCTGCTCGGAGGCGTACAGCCGGTGAAGGAAACGGCAGCCGCACAAGCCCCCAACAGCATCGATCGCTTGAACCAGTTCATCGTGTGTACCCCCACCGCTGGAAATTGAGCTGCGTCATCTTGCTCGGTCGACTGCGCGACATCCATGCCCTGCCATGCTTGTCAGAGCGATTCGCCCCGATGCACTGCAACTCCGCGAAATTCAAACTGACTTCCGGTGCGCACGACCTGGGTGCAGGTCGCATGCCTGATTCAAGTCAAGCGTTCACGGCCCTTTGGTGCACGCGAAGAGCGAACCGATCCAGGAGATGCGCAGGAAAGTAGTCACCCACTGTGCGAGAAGCTGCGCATGGCAGGGCCTCCGAGCGCGCAGCTGCTCTCCTTCCGGCGCACCTTCACCCGGCTGATCCTGCTCGTGGTGCTGCCGTCGGCCGGCCTGCTGGGCTTCGGCATCGTGGGCATCGTCAACGAGCGCGCCGCGGTGGAGAAGCGGATCGAGCTGTTGTGGACGGGCCGCCTGGGCACCGCGCAGACCGAGCTCGCCGCGGCGTTCGCCGAAGCCCAGGTGCGCGCGACCGAGCCGATGCTGCTGCTGACGCGCGGCGAGCTGCGGCTGACCGACGTCGGCTTCACCGCCCAGGGCGGCGAGGTGAAGTCGGA
>VFKJ01000349.1 GCA_009885595.1 Myxococcales bacterium
ACGGCGACCGAGCGCGAGGTCGAGCTCACCCGGGTCTCCGCGGCGACCGAGATTCGGCGACAGAAGCAGGCGGCTGACGAGTCGGCGCGGCTCGAGAAGCTGGCCTCCGACGCCAAGGTCGAGGAAGCGAAGGTGGCGCAGGAGCGCGCCACCCGCGCGGCGCAGATCGCCTCGGAGCGCGAGTTCCAGCTCACCAAGATCCAGGCCGAGCAGGAAGTGCGGCAGCGCCGCCAGCTCGCCGACGAAGCGGCGGCGCTCGAGAAGCTGCAGGCCGAGCAGCGGCAGGCGCTGCAGAAGCTCAACGCCGAGGTGGCGCTGCAGCAGGAGAAGCTGCGCACCGAGCTCGAGGCGGTGCAGCTGCAGGTGCAGGCCGAGCAGGCGCGTCACCAGGCCAGGCTCGAGGAAGAGTCGCAGCAGGGCGAGCTGCTCCGCTCGAAGGCGCTGGTGGCCGAGGCGAGAAGGCAGCTGACCGAGATCGAGGCGCGCACGGTGGAGCTCGAGGTGCACAAGCAGCAGCTGCTCGGGTCGACCGAGCTGGATCGCGCGGCGAAGCTGCGGCAGATCGAGAACAACCTCTCGCCCGAGGTGATTCAGCTCGCGGTGGCAAACCAGCTCCCGCAGCTCGCCGCGGCCTTCCAGCAGAAGATGGGCGAGGTGCACGTGACCGCGGTCGATGGCGCCAATCCGTTTGGCTACATCGCCGCCGCGGTCGAAGGGGTGATGGGCCTCGCGCGCAGCGCCGGGCTCGATCTCAAGAAACCTCAATGAAATCAGCGTTCTGACTTTCGCTGCGCGGCGAAACCGTTTTTGGAGAGAAACGCTCCCACCGGTCGCTGCATATTGCAGCAGTCCATGAAGCGATCGACCGTCCTAGCACTGGCCTCCCTGTCTGCGATCGGGTTGGTCTTCGTCCCTTCACTCATTCCCGCCGGCCCCACGTCCTCGCTCGACGCTTCTTCGCTGCTCGCGTCGGGTCAGCTCTTCGTGGCGGCCGGCGTGATCTTCCTCGGGGGGTTCCTCACCTCGCTGACGCCCTGCGTGTACCCGCTCATTCCGATCACGGTGGGCGTGTTCGGCGCGCGCCAGGCGGAATCGAAGGGCCGCGCGCTGGTGCTCACCAGCTCCTACGTGCTGGGCATGGGCATCGTCTTCAGCGCGCTGGGCATCTTCGCGGCGCTCTCGGGCCGCGCGTTCGGCTCGGTGCTGGGCAACGTCTGGGTGAACGTGGCGTTGGCGATCTTCATGTTGGCGTTGGCGGCCTCGATGTTCGGCGCCTTCGAGCTGGCGCTGCCCTCGAGCCTGGCGACCAGGCTCAACGGCGTGGGCGGGGGCGGCATCATCGGCGCGCTGTTGATGGGCAGCGTGGCCGGCTTCCTCGCGGCGCCCTGCACGGGGCCGGTGCTGACCGGCGTGCTGACCTGGGTGGCGCTGACGAAAGATCCGGTGATCGGCGGCGGACTGCTCTTCATCTACGCGATGGGCATCGGCGTGCCGTTCTTCCTGATCGGCGTCTTCACCGTGCGCATGCCCAAGAGCGGCGTGTGGATGGAGTGGGTCAAGAGCGTCTTCGGGATCGCGCTGCTGGCGATGGCGGTGGGCTACTTCGAGCGCGTGGTACCGAACCTGAGCGCGCAGATCGCGGCGCTGGCCAACTCGCTGGGCCACAGCGGCGCCGTCACCTTCGGGGCGGCGCTCGCCTTCATCGGGGTGGTGCTGGGCGCGGTGCACCTGTCGTTCAAGGAAGGCAAGCAGTGGCTGCCCAAGAGCCTCGGGGTGACGGCGCTGTTGATCGCCTTCCTGGTGCGCATGGCCGCCCCGGCGGTGGCTCCGCAGCTCGACCCCACCAAGACCGGGCCTGTGGGCGGCACCGAGTTCGTCTGGTCACTGCAGTTCAAGTCCGAGCTCTCGACCGCTCAGTTCGACGAGGCGATCGCGAAGGCGAAGACCGACTGCAAGCCGGTGATGATCGACTTCTACGCCGACTGGTGCGCCGCCTGTAAGGAGCTCGACAAGCTCACCTACGTCTCGCCCGACGTGGCCGCCGAGTCGCGCCGCTTCGTGACGGTGAAGGTCGACGGCACGGAAGAGAGCGAGGCGACCGAGACGCTCTACCAGCGCTTCGGCGTGAAGGGCCTGCCCACGGTGGCCTTCATCGATCCCCTGGGCGAGGTGCTGCAGAGCCCGCGGGTGGCGGGCTTCCTGCCCCCGGAGAAGTTCCTCCCCGAGATGCGGAAGGTCGGCCTGGCCACGTGCTCGCGTACGCCTTGAGCCTGGCCGTGAGCGCGGCGGACGGCGGCCACGAGGTGCTGGACGCTTCGATGTAGGCCGCGCTTCGTGCACGATGGCGGGGTGAGGCCTCTCCTTCTCGCGGCAGCGCTGTTCTCTTCCTCCTGCACGCCCAGGCTGGCGACGACCCTGGTGCCCGAGCTCGGCGGCTCGGACGGCGGCGTGATCGTCGAGGTGATCGATGCGGGCCCCACGTGTCCGTGCGTGCAGTGGGGCAACCCCCGCAACGCCGGCACCGTCGAGGACCCGTTGTTGGAGCTCTCGGGCCTCGTCGCCAGCCGCGCCCAGCCGGGCGTCTTCTACGCACACAACGACTCGGGCGACACGGCGCGCTTCTTCGCGATCGGCGCCGACGGGCGGTTGCAGCAGACGTTCACTCTCGACGGCGCGACGGCGAGCGACTGGGAAGACATCGCGTTGGGGCCCTGTCCTTCGGGCACCTGCGTGTACCTGGGCGACATCGGCGACAACCTGCGCATTCGCACGAACTACGCGATCTACCGCGTGTCCGAGCCTCAGGTGGCGAGCGGCACCGCCAGCGTGACCTGGGAGCGCTTCCCCTACGAGTACCCTTCGGCCGCGCGGCACAACTCGGAGGCGATCTTCATGCACCCGGCCACCGGGCGGCTCTACCTCGTCACCAAGGAAGACACCGCGGTGAGCGAGGTCTACCGCTTCCCGCTGCCGTTCGATTCCGGGAAGGTCGCGGTGCTCGAGCGCGTCGCCACCCTCACCGTGCCGTCGACGACCGATCGCCCGCTGACCGGGGCCGACGTGAACCCCTGTGGCACCGCGGTCCTCCTGCGCATGTACAACCGGCTCGTCGAGCTGCGGCTCCCGCCCGCGGAGACCGACTTCGAGAAGATCTTCCTGGCCGCGCCGATCACCGTGCCGTTCGCCAACGAGGCGCAGGGCGAGGCGGTGGCGTACTCGGCGAACGGCATGTCGTACTTCACCGCGAGCGAGAAGCTGATCGACCCGCCTCCGCTCTACGAGTTCCGCTGCCGATGAGCTTCTGGAAGGGCGCGTTCGGGCAGGTCGCAGCCCGGGTGGTGCAGGGCGTGGCGCTGGTCAGCCGCGGCACCGCGCGCGAGCTCACCAGGTCCGAGCGCGAGCTCGCGCGGCCGATCTTCCAGGCGAGCCTGGATCTCTCGAAGGTGCGCCTGCGCGAGGGGATCAGCGGGCTCTTGAACGTGAGCCGGCGGGCCTTCGTGATCGAGCACACCCTGTTCGTTCCGCGCGGCTATCTCCCGCTCAGGGGCCACATCCTCGTGCACGAGCTGTGTCACGTCTGGCAGTTCCAGAACGGCGGTCACGCGTACATCGGTGACTCGGTGCACGCGCAGTTGCTGGGCGACGGCTACGAGCTGGAGATGGGGCTCTTGCAGGGCCGC
>VFKJ01001258.1 GCA_009885595.1 Myxococcales bacterium
GCGTGGGAGGTCGGCCCGCTGAGTTCCTGCCCCGTGGGGGCGCCGGAGTGCGGTCGCGGATCGACGGTCACCGAGGGCGAAGACGCGTGCGAAGTCGGCCCGCTGATCTCCTTGGCGGTGGGAGCGCCCGAGTGCGGCCGCGGGTCGACGGTCACCGAAGGAGAAGACGCGTGCGACGTCGGCCCGGTGAGCTCCTTGGCGGTGGGAGCGCCGGAGTGCGGTCGCGGATCAACGGTCACCGAAGGCGAAGAGGCATGCGACGGACGCGCCGGCGTGATCTTCGGCTTGGGATCGAACCGCTGGATGTGCACCGGCGTCGGCAGGACCGCGCCGCTCTTCGGCTTCTCCTCGATGCGCTGCAGCACCGGCCTTTTTCGCGCAGGCTCCTGCAGCTCGGGGGTGGCCGGCCGGGCGGGCCTGGCTTCCGGCGGCGGCTGGGTCGACACCTCGCGAACTGGCGCGCCCCGCGCGAACGGATCATTGCCGAGCACCGCAGCCTTCTTCGCGGCGCCGCGCTTCTTCTTCGTCGTCTTCGGGGGCGCTGACTTGCGAGCGGCCATGATCAGGTTCTCCTCTCGCGCATCGAGGCCATCGCGTCCTGAAACGACACTCTCGGCTCGAAGCCGAGCTGCTTGCGGGCGCGCTGCCCATCAGCGACCCAGCTGTAACGAAGGAACGAGAGCAGCGGCACGGGCACCGACGCGATGCCGGCCGTCTCCAGGGCGAGAATGGTGGCCCTGAGCAGCGGCCCGGGGAGCGGCACCGCCCGCGCGCCCGACAGCCTCACGATCGTCGAGAAAGGCGCAGCCGTCGGCCCCACCACGTTGAAGCTCCCCCTGGCCCGGGTGGTGAGCGCCAGATGGAGCGCAGCCACCGCGTCATCCTCGTGCACCACCTGCCACAGCGGATCGAACCCGAGAATGGTGGGCACGAAGCCGGTGCGCAGCAGCCGGGTGAAGGGGTTGTCGGCGGTCTTTCCGACGATCGGCGCGAAGCGCAGCACCACCACGTGAACGTCGGGGTTCCGCTTCGCGAACTTCTCGATCTGGTGTTCGACCTCCACCCGATCGGTGACGAAGCGAACTCCGTCCCCTTCGAGCGGGTGCGTCTCGAGGCACACCGCCGGGCCGTCTGGCCGGGCGCCGTAGAGCGCGGTGAGCGAGGGAATGATGAGCCGCGAGAGCCCGATCTCCTGCGCGGCGGCCAGCACGTGCATGGAGCCAATCACCTCGAGCTCGTGGGCGAAGGCGGCGCCGTGCACCCGCGAGTTGACGAAGGCGAGGTGAAAGAGCGCGTCGAGCTTCTGCTCCTTGAAGGCGCGGGTGAGCTCGGCCTCCAGGCCGGGGCGGGTGAGATCGACGCGCACGAAGCTGCACTTCTTCGTGAGCGCGGGGGGCAGCGCGACGTCGAACGCGACGATGCTGTCGACGAGCGGATCGGCCTCGAGGCGAGGCAGCAGGCCGCGGCCCAAATCTGAAGAGACGCCTGTGACCCCCACGCGCATTGGCGCTTCGCGATTAGCCCAATCACACCGTGCTTGAAAGCAGCGGAAGCGCGCGTACGGTGATCGGCATGCGTTGGCTGCTCCCAGTGCTGCTGCTCTCGGCGACCGGGGCGCTCGCGCACGACGCGGATCTGGTGGTGGTGCGCCTGGAGCCCGGCCCAGAACCCGGCCTGCTGGTGGAGACGGTCACCCTCACCGGGGCCACCCTGGCCCTGCTCGCGCCCATCGATGCCGACGGGGACCTGTCGCTGTCCCAGGGCGACCTCGACGCCCGTCAGAAGGCGCTGAGGGTGGGCTTCTGGGACGAGGTGCCGGTGCAGGCGGGTGGCCGCCCCTGCGAGTGGCGGGAAGAGAAGGCCACCCTGAAGGAAGGCTTCGTCGAGCTGCAAGCCCAGCTGCGCTGCGCGGAAGGAGAGCTGCGGCAGGACTTCAAGATCCTGCGGGTGCTCCCGGCGAATTACCGGGTGACCTTCAACGCGCAGCCGATCGGGGACGAGGCGGGCCCCCGGTTCGCGCAGGGTACCTTCACCACCATCACCGTGCCTCGTCAGCCAGGGGGCCCTTCGCTCGAACACCTGCTTTCGCCGAGGTGGCTGGCGGCCGGCGCGCTGCTGCTGGTGGCGGGCGGCTGGTGGGCGTGGCGTTCCTTGCGCCGCCGTTGAGCCGTCGGCTTTGGTGGTGACCGCTTCGGGGCGTTGGGTAGATTGCCGGGCCTATGGCCAAGGAGTCGTACGACGAGCTCATTTTCCAGCTGGGTGATCTCGCGCGGGAGCACCTCGCCGAGGCGAAGAGCCCGCCCCGCGCCATGGAGAACGTGTTCGCGCAGGAAGACGAAGTGCTCGCGCTGCGCGAGGTGATGGAAGGCGTGGAAGAAGAGCTCAACCAGGAAGACGGCGCCTGGCAGGACTTCCTCGACGCGCAGGAAGCGGAGAAAGAGCAGCAGAAGGCCATCGTCACCAAGTGGCGCGGCGCGGTGCTCGGCGTCGAGGGTCGATCACGCGACATGAAGAAGCGGCTGTCGTCGATGAAGGCCGCCTTCCGCTACCAGAAGGACTCGCTCAAGCGCGCCGAGGTCTCGCACAAGGAGATGGAGCTGCGCGAAGGCCACGACGTCAAGAAGATCAACCTCTCGCGCGAGAACCTGAAGAAGTCGCGACTGCACATCATGCGCGAGCAGCGCAGCATCGAAGAGCTCGAGTGGGAGTTCAAACAGGTGCTCACGCCGCGCTCGGGGCAGCAGGGCGCGCAGGGCATTCTGGCGCACAAGCGGATCCTCGAGATGGAAGACGAGTTCGAAGAGCGCGAGCACGATCACAAGGAGCGGATGAAGGAGCTCGACGCGGTGATCGCGGAGAAGGAAGAGGACGTGAAGGCGGCCGAGGCCGAGCTCGACGCGGTGCTCTTCGAGCTGGGTGAGGAGTGCTACGCCGAACGCATCCCCCACCCGCAGCTCAACCCGCTCTACCTGCGCCTGGACAAGGCCAAGTAACGCCCGGCAGCTTCTATTACCTTGCCCGTCATGAAAACGCGCGCGTGGGCCACCCCTGCAGCAGATCAACCCCTTGCTCCCTTCGAGGTCGATCGCCGCGAGGTCGGTCCGCTCGACGTGCAGCTCGACATTCTCTTCTCGGGCATCTGCCACTCCGACATTCACCAGGCGCGCGGGGAGTGGGGCAACTCGAAGTTCCCGATGGTGCCGGGCCACGAGATCGTCGGCCGCGTCACGAAGGTGGGCGCGCAGGTGACGAAGCTGAAGGTGGGCGACCTGGCGGGGGTGGGCTGTATGGTCGATTCGTGCCGAACGTGTGCGCCCTGCGATCACGGGGACGAGCAGTTCTGCCAGAAGGGTTCGGCGTTCACCTACAACTCCACGGAGATGGATCGAAAGACGCCGACGTACGGCGGCTACTCGAAGCAGGTGGTGGTGACGGAGCACTTCACGCTCAAGGTGCCGACGAGCCTCGCGCTTCAGGGCGTGGCGCCGCTGCTCTGCGCGGGCATCACCACCTACTCGCCCCTGCGTCAGTGGAACTGCAAGAAGGGCGATCGGGTCGGCGTGGTGGGGTTGGGCGGGCTCGGGCACATGGCGGTGAAGTTGGCGGCGGCCATGGGCGCCGAGGTGACGATGTTGAGCACCTCGCGCTCGAAGGAAGCGGACGCGACCCGGCTGGGGGCGACCTCGTTCGCGCTCACCACCGAGCGCTCCACCTTCAAGACGCTCGCGGGCCAGTTCGATCTGCTCATCGACACGGTGTCGGCGCCGCACGATCTGAACTCGTACCTCGGGCTGCTGCGGCCCTATGGGGCGATGGCGCTCGTGGGTGTTCCGCCCAAGCCGCTCGAGGTGGCCGCGTTCTCACTGATCAACGGCAACCGTCGGCTCGCGGGCTCCAGCATCGGAGGCATTCGCGAGACGCAGGAGATGCTCGACTTCTGCGCGAAGCACCAGATCGTGGCGGACGTCGAGGTGATCCCCGCCGAGAAGATCAACGTCGCCTACGAGCGGATGGTGAAGAACGACGTGCGCTACCGCTTCGTGATCGACGCGGCGACGATTTGAGCGCCACCTTTCTCCCTCTCCCCGCGGGGGAGAGGGTCGGGGAGAGGGCC
>VFKJ01001233.1 GCA_009885595.1 Myxococcales bacterium
CGGTGACGGGCGGTGGCGGCGGCACCACCGGCGGCGGTGCGGGTGGAGGCGGCGGCACCATCCCCGCCGTGTGCACGGTGACCCCCGGCACGGGCTTCAAGCTGATCACCGGCGACATCCTCGGCGACACCCTGCTCACCGGGGGCCAGGTGCTGATCGACGCGGCCGGCCTCATCACCTGCGTGGCGGCAAACTGCTCCGCCGAGGCGGGCGCCAGCGGCGCCACCACCATCTCGTGCCCCGGGCAGGTCGTCTCCCCCGGCCTCATCAACGCGCACGATCACATGACCTACCAGAACCCCCCCTACGTCCCGGCCGCGGCCCTGGTGAACGAGCGCTTCGAGCACCGCCACAACTGGCGCAAGGGCCAGGCGGGCCACACCGGCGTGCAGTCCCTCGCGCTCGGCGTGCCGGAACCCACCAACGGCGACAGGTTCGCCGAGGTCCGCCAGGTGATGGCGGGCACCACCTCGATCGTCACCCACGGCAGCTGGTCGACGCAGCTCAACGGCCTGCTGCGTAACCTCGACACTTCGCCCGCCCAGGGCCAGCTGGGCACCATCACCGGCTCCCGCGGGGTCATCTCGCAGACCTTCCCCTGCGGCGACTCGGGCGGCACCCTCATCGCGTCGCCTGCGAGCTGCCCCGCCACCGTCGATGACGGCACCGCGGTCCCCGCCGACTCGGCCTACTTCGGCCACGTCGCCGAGGGCATCAACGCGGCGGCGCGCAACGAGTTCCTCTGCCTGGCGGCCAAGACCAACTCCGTGGTCGGCCCGAAGTCGGCCTTCGTGCACGGCATCGCCCTGACCCCCGAAGATCTCTCCCTGATGGCGACCGCGGGCACTTCGCTGGTGTGGAGCCCGCGCTCCAACGTCTCGCTCTACGGCGACACCGCCCTCATTCCGGTGGCCCGTCGCAGCAACGTGAACCTCGCCCTGGGCACCGACTGGCTCATCTCGGGCTCGATGAACCTGCTGCGCGAGCTGCGCTGCGCCGATGAGCTCAACAGCGGCTACTTCGCCAACGCGCTCTCCGACGCAGACCTCTGGCGCATGGTGACCGCCAACGGCGCGGACGCGCTGCAGGCCGCCACCAAGCTCGGCCGCCTGCGCGTGGGCCTGATCGCCGACATCGCCATCTTTGCCGGCAGGGAGGGCCAGTCTGCCTATCGCGCGGTCATCGAGGCCGCGCCGCAGGACGTGCTGATGACGATGCGCGGCGGCTCGGTGCTCTACGGCGAGGCCGCCCTGGTGGACGCCTTCGACGCGGCCAGCGAGTGCGAAGCCATCGACGTGTGCGGCGCCGCCCGCAAGCTGTGCCTGGTGCCCGACACCAAGAACTTCCCCGCGGTGACGGGGGGCATGACCCTGGCCCAGCTCAGCACAGCCAGCCAGTACCCCCTGTTCTTCTGCGGTACCACCCCGGTCCGCAATGAGCCCACCTGCGTGCCTGAGCGCGCGGCCGCGTGGGGTTCGAACCAGACCAACAGCGTCAACTCGTCTTCCATCTACACCTCGGCCAGCACCGACATGGACCACGACGGCATCGCCAACGGCACCGACAACTGCCCCGGAATGTTCAACCCCATTCGCCCGATGAACAACGGCGCGCAGGCCGACTTCGACGCCGACGGCGTGGGCGACGTGTGCGACCCGTGCCCGCTCAACGCCAACACCACCACCTGCGTGCCCATCGACCCCAACGATCGCGACGGCGACGGCGTGCTCACGGCGACCGACAACTGTCCCTTGATCGCGAACATGGACCAGGCCGACCAGGACACGGACGGGAAGGGCGACCTCTGCGACGCCTGCCCGATGGCCGCCAACCCGGGCCCCGCTGGGTGCCCGACCACCATCTACGCCATCAAGACCGGCGCCGCGCCCGTGGGCCAGGCGATCTCGCTGAGCAACGTGCTCGTCACCGGGGTCGCGGCCAGCGGCTACTTCCTGCAGGTCACGCCTACCGACTCTGCGTGGGTCGACGAGAACAACTCGGGCCTCTTCGCCTATGCGCCCAGCTCGGGCGTGAACGTGGGCGACCGCCTCAACATCCCGGCGGGCACGCCTGCGAACTACTACGGCCAGATTCAGCTCACCGGGCAGCTCGCGGTGGCGGACGGCGGAGTGACCGTGCTCACCACCGGCAACACCGTCCCGGCCGCGCTGGTGGTCAGCCCGGCCGACGTGGCGACTGACGGCGGTCGGGCCGCGGCCCTCGAGGGCGTGCTGCTGCGCGTGGACAACGTCACCGTCACCGACATCGCCCCGCCCCTGGGCGCGGCCGAGGTGGCGCCCACCAACGAGTTCGTCGTGGACAGCTCGCTGCGCATCAACGACCTGATGTACCTGGTGGCCCCCTTCCCGGCGGTGAACCAGACGCTGCTGTCGATCACCGGCGTGCTCAACTTCCGCAACGGCAACACCAAGCTCGAGCCGCGCTCGGCGCTCGACGTCGTCTCGGGTCCCCCGACGCTGGTCAGCCTCGCGCCGTCGCTGGTCTTCGTGCGCGAGGGTTCGAGCACCACGCTGCCCGGGCCGCTGTTCGCGCGCCTGTCGAACGGCGCGCTGGGTGACACCGCGATCACCGTCACCTCCGCGGGCGCAGAGGTGCTGGTGGGCGACGGCGGGCTCCTCGTGGTGCCTGACGGCGGCATGACCGCCGAGGTGCCCCTCACCGGCGTCACCACCACCGACGGCGGGGTCATCATTCTCACCGCCACCATGGGCACCGATACGCGCACCGCCGAGGTGCGGGTGCTGGGCGCCACCGAGCCCGCGCGGCTCAGCGGCCTGACGCCGGGCACCGCCACCGTTTCGCCCGGGGGCCTCAAGGTCTTCACGGTGACCCTCGACATTCCCGCGCCGGTGGCCACCGACGTCACCCTCGCGCTGGTGCCCAACACCTTCGGCGTCGCGCCGATGACCGTCAGCGTGCCCGCCGACGCCACCAGCGCCACCTTCGACGTCACCCTCGACGCGATGGCCACCGGGTCAGGCGTGCTCACCGCCACCCTGGGGGCCGACATGGCCTCGGCCACCATCACGGTCCAGACGCGCGCCGTCGCCACCAACCTCCTCATCTCGGAGTACGGCGAGGGCAACTCGAACAACAAGTACGTCGAGATCTTCAACGGCACCGGCACGGCAGTGGACCTGTCGGGCTACGCGCTGAGGAACTACGCCAACGGCGCCACCTCTCCGAACGCGACGCTCGCGCTGACGGGCGTGCTCAACGACGGCGACAGCTACGTCATCTGCCAGACGTCGATCGCGGCCTCCTTCAACAACTTCTGCGACCTCAAGAACTCGGTCATCGGCTTCAACGGCAACGACGCCGTGGCGCTGGCGCAGGGGACGACGGTGATCGACCAGGTGGGCGTCATCGGCCCGCCGGCGCCGACCCTCGGCTGGGCGGTGTGCGGGGTGATGGACGCCACCGTCAACACCATCCTGCTCCGCAAGCCCTCGGTGTCGTCGCCCACCACCGTCTGGGCCACCTCGGCCGGCACCAACACCACCGACTGCCAGTGGCTGACGCGCCCGGCGACGAGCGAGGCCGACATGCTCGCCAACAACACCATGGGCATCCACACGCTGACGCCGTGAGTGACGACGAGGTCCTCCGCCGCCGCGCGCCCTTCGTGGCGCTCGCGGCGGTGGTCGGCGTGTTGGGCTTTGGCCTCTGGCTCAAAGGACAGGTGAGCGAAGACGCGCGCGCCTTCCAGGCGTTCTGCAGCGCCACCCATCGGGGCGAGACGTGGGAGCACGTGCAGGAGCGCGCGGCCGCGAAGGGCTGGGCTTTCGTGCGGCAGAGCCCACAGGGCGGCCCGGTGGAAGAGTGGCTCGCCCGGGTCGAGCTGTGGAGCTACCACGCGGGCTGCGTGGTGACGGTGGCCAGGGGCCGGGTCACCCAGACGCGCTTCGCCGAGCTGCCGTGAGGCGGCCCCTCACCCCGACCCTCTCCCCGCTGCGCAGGGAGAGGGAGATCATTTCTCCTTCAGCACGCCCTTGAGCACCACCTGGTGCAGCGACTGCACGATCGGCGCGTAGGACAGCGTCTCGCGGAAGAGGTTGTGCTGCACCACCAGCCCGATGTTCCCGAAGATGATCGCGTTGGCGAGCGTCTGGGCGTCGACGTCGGTGCGGAACTCCTTCGTCTTCTCCTGGCCGTAGCGAATGATCTGCTGAATGGCGGCCACGTAGACCTGCAGGGCGGACCGCAGCGCGAGGGCGACGTCTTCGGTGTTCTCCGCGGCCTCGGCGCCCACCATGCCGTAGAAGATGCCGTGCTCGCGGTTGTCCTGCAGGAACTGTGCGGTGTGCTTGCAGAACGCCTCCAGCTGCTTCGCCGCGGGCCACTTCAGCATCTCGACCAGCAGCGGCTCGAAGCTCTGCACGAAGCGCTGGTGCAGCTCTTCGATCGCCGCCAGCAGCAGGTCTTCCTTGGTGGGGAAGTGCCAGTAGAGCGCGCCCGGCGTCATGTGAATGGCCCGCGCCAGCTCGGCCATGGTGGTCGCCAGGATGCCCCGGCGCGCGAAGAGGGTGATCGCCGAGTTGAGGATGTCCTGGCGGGTCTTGACCGCGCGGTCCTGCTTGATCGCGCGCTTGGCGGGTGCTCGGGAAGGCATGGCGGCGGACTCTAAACCTTTGTCACCGAATGTCATCGACGGGCACGCGCGGAGCGCCGGGCTGCTGGTCGGTTCGCCTTGGCCCAGCTCTCCGCTTCGCTTCGATGCTGGCTGGCCTGACGTTCCGTCAGGCCGGCTCCCCTCCGGAGGTGCTAGGTGAGGGCAGTCCTGTGAACCGCACCTACCGCATTCACATCGCCTCCGAGATGACTGGCGTGAGCGAGGCGCTCATTCGCGCGTGGGAACGGCGCCACGGCGTGCTCAAGCCCCGCCGCACCGCCTCTGGGTATCGGGCGTACACCCAGGCCGACATCGAGGTGCTCAAGCGGCTCAAGAAGCTCACCCAGGAAGGGGTGGCGATCGCCGACGCGGTGCGCCTGCTGCCGCGCATCAAGAAGGAGGCGAAGCAGCACGTGGTGGCGATGGCCCTTCCGCGCAAGGCGCCGCAGCTGGCGCAGTTCGAGCGCTGGCGCACCGAGGCGTTGACCGCGGCCGAGCGGCTCGATCAGCAGGCGCTGGAAGTGGTGCTCGACGACGCCATGGCCTCGCTGACGCCGGTGGCCTTCTTCGAGGAGATCGTGGTCCCCCTGGAGCTCGAGGTGGGTGAGCGGTGGCACGCGGGGAAGATCACCGTGGCCGAGGAGCACCTGGTCACCCAGGCCGCGCGGGAGCGGGTGCTGACGCTCTTGCACCAGGCGCCGAAGCGCGCGCGCTGGCACGTGGTCTGCGCCTGCTTCCCCACCGAGGATCACGAGCTGGGCCTGCTGGGCGCCGCGCTCAAGTTCCGCCACGCCGGCTGGCGGGTGACCGTGCTGGGGGCGCGCACGCCCGTCGAGCACCTGCTGCGCGCCGTGCGGGCGGGCGAGCCCGACGTGGTGGCGTTGTCCACCCTCACCGAGACGGCCCAGGGCATCAGCGTGATCGTGAGCAAGGTGATGGCCGGGCTGCCCCCGAGCGCGAAGCTGGTGCTGGGCGGAGCGGCCGCGGAGCAGTTCAAGTCGGCGGTGACCGCGCTGGGGGCGCGGGTGGTGCAGTCGCCCGAAGACTGGGCGGCGCTGCTCGCCTGAATCGCTTCCGCTCGCGCCTCACACAGACGACGATGCGCGCCATGAACCACCGCGTCGCCGTCATCGTCCTGGTCGCGCTGTTCACCACCTGCTTCGTGGGCACCGGCGCCATCGCGACCCTCAGCGTCATCAAGGGCATCGTCAACGCCGCCGCTGATGGCCTGCCCGCTCAGGATCCGCTCACCACCGAGCCCGACGAGTCAGCGCCTGCGCCCAGGCCGCCCACGCCCAGCGACGACGAAGAGCTCAGCGCCGCGGATCCCGCCCCCGCGAGCGACGACGAGCTGCTCGAGGACGACGCCGAGGCCGATGAGTTCGCCCCGCCGCTGATGGGCGCCGCCGAGTTCGCCGTCTTCCACCAGGACAAGGCGAAGCTGGACCCCTGGGTGGCGCTGCAGAAGGCCGCCAAGGGCACCCGGGTGAAGGTGTTCAAGGGCGAGGCGCCGGCCTCGGCGATCGCGCCGTACCTCGAGCTGAGGGATCTCAATGTCACCGACTACGCGGTGATCGCCGGCAAGACGCTGGAAAACGGCCGGGGCCTCACCCCCGCGGTGAAGCTGGCGCTGCCCCGGGCGAAGCGGGTGAGCGTGATCGACGCCTGGATGCCGCTGGGCGTGCCGCCGATGCACGAGGTGTCGAAGGTGATGCACACCTACGCGCAGCTGACCGGCGGCGTGCTGTGGGACGAGGAGAGCCAGGAATACTTCTCCACCGACGCCTGGAAGGCCCGCCGCCTCGACACCTGGGAGAAGGGCGTGCCGCACGCCTCGTTCCACATCACCATCTTCACCGACGCGGCGGACAAGGGCCTGCGCACCGCGGGGCTCAAACACTTCGGCCTGCCGGAGCTCAAGATCGTCAACGTGCCCCCGGAGTCGGAAGACTCGGCGTTGGCGCTCTTGCAGGCCGCCGCGCAGATCGCGGTGGAAGATCCCGAGCCCCCGCAGCCGGGGATCTACCCGGTCCGCCTCGACAGCATGAAGCACCAGGGCCACAAGAAGGCGCTCACCGAGCTGGTCTTCCCCAAGGCCGCGCGCAAGGTCGACCTCATCCTCACCAACAGCCCGGGCGCGAAGGTGCCGACGCTCCACGTCGGCTTCCCCGGCACCGGCAGTGGACCCGAGCGGCTCGCGGCGGGGCTGAAGGACTTCTTCGGCTCCGAAGACTGACTCGGGGGGAGGGGCCTGCCTAAATGCAGGTCAGCCCGGCGTCGCTGAGGCCGCAGGTGCTCGGCGAGGGGCACTCGAAGATGACCTCCAGCCCTCCATCGATGCAGCGCAGGATGTTGATGCCCCCGCCTGCGGGATCGCAGCGCACCTTGCCCTCCGAGGTGGGGGCGCAGCGATCGCCCAAAGTGTTCCCCGAGGTGTCGCAGTCGGCCGTGTCGCTCGTCACCGAGCAGCCGCTGGGCCCCTTGCAGTCGGCGTAGACGCGGAAGACGCCGTTGGTGCACTGGAGCAGGCGCGAGCCCTCGGCGTCACAGCGCCCGATGTTCTCGGCGGTGCACTTCGTGCCCTCCGTGGGATCGGGGGGCGGGGGACACCCCAGCAGGAACAACAGGAAGAGCGACCAGCGCATGCGGGGCAGGCTAGCCGAGCCCCTCGATGGGCAGCGTGTGGAAAACACGCGCCGCCTGCCCCGGTGGTGGCTAAACAGCTTGCCGTGACGTTGCTCGATCAGGTCGATCCCCGGCTGCAGCCCCTGCTCCGGGCGGAGTGGGAGCGGCGGCGTGGCGAAGCGGTCGAGGCGCTCCCCTGCGACGTGACCGTGGTGCTCGCGGGGCATCGGGCTGCCGGAAAGACCCTGCTGCTGCCACGGGTCGCCAAGGCGCTGGGCCGCGACCCAGTGGACCTCGACCAGGAGCTGGTGCGGCGTCACCAGCGAGCGCTGCACGAGTGGATTCAGAACGACGAGCGTGACTTCCGCGCGGCGGAGCGGGAGACCTTCCGCTCGCTGCCGACCGGGTTGGTGGTGGCGGTGGGTGGCGGCTTCCTCTCCCAGCACGCGGACTCGTTGCGGGGCTGCGTGACGGTGGAGGTGCCGATCAGCTTCGAGACCTACGTCGAGCGCCTCACCCAGGACACCACCCGGCCGCGGCTGCGCCCCGAGCTGACGCTCGACGAGGAGCTGCGCGAGATCTACTCCGAGCGCGAGTTCCGTCACGCCGCGGCCCGGCCGCTCTCCCTCATCGACTTCATGCTGCGGTTGGTGCGCGGCCGTCGCCCGCGCCGGGTGGTGACCCTGCCGCCGAACGAGCCGATCGAGGTGTTCGCGTGGCGGGCCCGCCACGCGGGGGCGGAGCTGCTCGAGGTGCGCACCGATCTCCATCCGCGAGAGATCGATCTGCTGCCCGCCTCGCGCGCGCTGCCGTTGTTGCTCGCGCGGCGCACGCCTTCGCTGCCCGAGGCCTGGCTCGCCCGGGCGACGTTGATCGACGAGCCGCTGGAAGGGCTCATCGATCCCGCCGTGCTGCACTCCTTCCACGCCTCCGCGCCCCTGCGCACCCAGGAAGCGCTGGCGCGCTGGGAAGAGGTCACTCCGGGCTCGCGCATCAAGCACGTCGAGCCGCTGGGCAGCCCGCGTGATTTTCCGCGGCTGCTGGAGACGCAGCAGGCGTTGCTCGAGCGGTTCGGCGCCGAGCACGTGACGGTGTTGGCCACCGGGCCGTGGGCGCTGCCGTTTCGGGCGGTGCTGGCGCAGCGCAACGCGCTCGACTACCTCGCGCTCGACTCCGCCTGGGCGGCGGCGGAGGGCCAGCGGCTGGTGCGCGATGCGGTACGAGAGGCGCTGTGCTCGCAGGTCGATGGGCGCACGCGGCGGCTGGGGATCATCGGGCAGGGCCTCGCGCACTCGCGCAGCCCCCGCATTCACCAGCAGCCGTTCGATCGCATCGACCTCGCGCCCGAGGCGCCGCTCGACGAGCTGCTCGACGTGCTGCACGCGCACTATCGCGGGCTGGCGGTGACCAACCCCTTCAAGAAGCGGGTGGCGGCCATCGCGGAGGCGCCGATGGCCGCGGTGAACACCCTGGTGCGCACGGCGACCGGCTGGCACCCGGAGAACTCCGACGTGGCCGGGGCCGAGGCGACGCTGCAGGCGCTCAAGCCGGACGGGAAGGTGACGGTGCTGGGTGATGGCGGCGTGACCACCGCGCTGCGCCTCGCGGCCACCAGGCTGGGGCTCGCGCTGGAGGTGGTCACGGCGGCGTCGGTGCCACAGGCGCCGCTGCGCGGGGCGATCGTGTGGACGTGGCCTGCGCTGATGCAGGTGCCGGCCGCGCTGCGCTTCGAGGACGCGAAGGTGGCGGTGATCGCCTACGGCGTTCCGGCGCGCACCATCATCAAGGAGATCACCGCGCGGGGCGGTACCCCGATGCGGCTGGGGCCGCGCTGGTTCATCGCGCAGGCGCGCAAACAACGCAGCTTCTGGGAGCTGGCGACATGAACACCCTGGGCGAGCTCTTTCGGGTGACGACGTTTGGCGAGAGTCATGGGCCCGCGATGGGCGCGGTGATCGATGGGTGCCCGGCGGGCGTGCCGCTCACCACCGCCCAGGTGCAGCGCGCGCTCGATCGCCGAAGGCCGGGGCAGTCGGCGGTGACCACGGCCCGCGCCGAGCCCGACACGGTGGAGCTGCTCTCCGGCGTGTACGAGGAGAAGACGCTGGGCACGCCGATCGCGGCGGTGGTGCGCAACGTCGATCAGCGCAGCCAGGACTACGCGAAGCTCTCGCAGGTCGATCGGCCCGGCCACGCGGACCAGGTGTGGCGCGCGCGGTTCAAGCATCGCGATCCGCGCGGGGGCGGGCGCACCAGCGGGCGCGAGACGTTGTGCCGGGTGATCGGCGGCGCGGTGGCCGAGGCGCTGCTCGCGCGCGAGCTGCCGCAGGTGAGCACGGTGGGCTGGGTGTCGCAGGTGGGTCCCTTGGTGCTGCCGCTGCCTTCGGCGCTCGTCACGCGCGCGCAGGTGGACGCGAACCCGGTGCGTTGTCCCGACGCGGCGCTGGCCGCGCAGGTGGAGGCGCTCATCCTGGAGGCGAAGGGGAAGGGCGACAGCCTGGGCGGGGTGGTGACGGTGCGGATCGACGGGTTGCCGGTGGGGCTGGGCGAGCCGGTGTTCGACAAGTTCAAGGCGGTGCTGGCGCACGCGGTGACCAGCATCGGCGCGGTGACGGGGGTGGTGTGGGGGCCGGAAGATCTCGAGGCGCGGCTCAAGCTGCCCGGGACGCAGTTCCACGCGGTGCGCGCCGACGGCAAGCCGAGCGAGGTGTACGGGGGGATCCAGGGTGGGCTGTCGAATGGTGAGCCGGTGGTGGTGCGAGTGCTGTTCAAGCCGCCGGCGACGCTGACGGATCACGCGAAGGCGGGGCGACACGACCCGTGCATCCTTCCGCGCGCGGTGCCGGTGGTGGAGGCGATGGTGTCGATGGTGCTGGCTGATCTGTGGCTGCGCATGCTGGCGAGGCCGCACCGCCAATGAGACGAACAAAAACAACCGCGACAAACACAACTGTCTCCCTCTCCCCGCGGGGGAGAGGGTCGGGGAGAGGGCTTACCCCCGGCGCCTACCGCAAGTGCCGTGACCTCACCGGCCGCTTCGTCGAGCTCGCCTCCCGCCTGAGCGGCCCCGTGCTGGTGATCGCCGACGAGCGCGTCCTCACCCTCCACCCCAACGTGAAGCGAGCGCTCTCGAACTTCCCGCTGGTGACCCTGCGAGCCGGCGAGCAGGTCAAGTCGCTCTCCACGCTGGAGACCCTGACGAAGGCCGCGCTGACGCTCCCGCGCAGCCTCACGCTGCTTGCCATCGGCGGCGGCACCATCGGCGACGTCGCCACGGTCTTCGCGCACACCTTCAAGCGGGGCGTGGGC
>VFKJ01000674.1 GCA_009885595.1 Myxococcales bacterium
CTCTCCCCCGCGGGGGAGAGGGAGACAGGTCAGCGAGGCGCCAGCCACGTCGGCGGCGAGACGATCTTCTCTCCTCCGCGCACGTGCTCAGGCACCGAGTCCCTCGCGGCGTGACGGCGCTGCTTCGGATCCTGCCGGCCGACCACCTTGCCCACCAGGTCGTAGTCGTGCGCCTCGGTGACCTCGACCATCACCAGCTCGCCCGGGTACGCCATGCCATCGTTGATGTAGACGTTGCCGTCGATCTCCGGCGCCTGGCCCTGGTGTCTTCCGACGAGCAGCAGGTCGGTCTCCGGGCTGCGGCCCTCGACCAGCACCTCGATGGTGCTGCCGATGAGCTTCTTGTTCTGCTCCCGGCTGATCCGCTTCTGGATCGCCATGATCTCCCGCCAGCGCCGCTCGATGGTGCGCTTGGGCACCTTGTTCTCCATCTCGAACGCGGCGGTGCCTTCTTCATCTGAATACTGGAAGACGCCGAGCCGCTCGAAGCGCTGCTCCTTCACGAAGTCCTTGAGCAGCTCGAAGTCTTCCTCGGTCTCGCCGGGCAGGCCGACGATCATCGAGGTGCGGAACGATAGCCCGCCGACCCGCGCGCGGATCTTCGCGACCAGCTCCTTCAAGAACATCGACTCCCGCCCGCGCTTCATCGATCGCAGCAGCCGATCGCTGGCGTGCTGCAGGGGCATGTCGAGGTACTTCGCGATCTTCTTCTCCGACGCCATCACCTCGATGAGCTCGTCGGGGAACACGCGCGGGTAGGCGTAGTGCAGGCGAATCCAGTGCACGTCGACCTTCGCCAGCTCGCGCAGCAGCTCGTGCAACTTCGGCTTGCCGGGGAGATCGTGGCCGTAGGCGGTGAGATCCTGCGCCACCAGGTTGAGCTCCATCACCCCGGTGTCGGCCAGCTGCTTGGCCTCCTTCACGATGTCGGCGATGGGGCGCGAGCGCTGCAGCCCACGCAGGGTGGGGATGATGCAGAACGCGCACTTGTTGTCGCAGCCCTCGGAGATCTTCAGGTACGCGGTGTACCCGGGCATCGAGTTCACCTTCGGCACCTGCGCCGTGTGGATGTACTCGGGGTCGGGGATCACCTGCCGCGGGCTCGCCTCGGCCGCGAGCAGATCGCCTATCTGCACGTAGGCGCTGGTGCCCAGGAAGTGATCGACCTCGGGCAGCTCCTTGGTGAGGGCCTCGCCGTGCCGCTGCACCAGGCACCCGGTGACCACCAGCGTGCTGCAGCTGCCCTTCTTCTTGTACTCAGCCAGCTCGAGGATGTTGTCCACCGACTCCTTCTCGGCGGCCTTCAAGAACGCGCAGGTGTTCACGACGATCACGTCGGCGGCGGCGGGTTCCTGCACCAGCTGGTAGCCCTTGTGCTGCAGGGTGCCGAGCATCACCTCGCTGTCGACCCGATTCTTCGGGCAGCCCAGCGTCATCATGTAGAGGTTCTTCTTCTTCGAGGACTTCTTCGCCACGGCGTTTGCTTTCTTCACTGCAGCAGCCCCAGCTCGCTGCGCTCGAAATGGTCGACGGTCCACGTGAAGTGATGCGTGGTGCCGCTGGTGTAGCCAATCTCCAAAGAGCCATCGGCGCTGAGCTCGAGGCGCATGGCCCTGCCCAGCTTGCAGGTGGCGGCGGGCCACTCGAGCACCCGGCTCGCGACCCGATCCTTCGTCACGTACATCGCCATGCGCAGCTCGTTCTCCGAGATGCAGGTGTCCTTCACGTACGGGTTCTTGCCGGTGAGGATGGTGAAGATGGGCCGGTTGTCGTTGAGCACCAGCTTCACCGGCGGCAGCGCCACCGACGCGGGGGGAATCGCGGCGTCGCCGGCGATCAGCGCCGCGAGCGAGTCAGCGGTGAAGGTGTCGTCGCCCAGCGCCCACGTCGGGTAGTGCAGCTTCGAGTACCCCAGCCAGCCCTTCTCGCGCGCCTCGATCCCCTCGACGTCGGGGGTGGGGGTGAGCTTCAGGTTCTTGCGCAGCTCGTCGGGGAGCCGCGTGGGGCCGCCCACCAGCTCGCCGGTGGGGCAGGTGGTGATCCTCGAGGGCTCGCCGCCCTCCAGGTCCACGTCGGCGTAGTCGACGCAGATCGACAGGGCGAGCTGCTTGAAGGCCTGGAAGCGGGGCAGCGCGCGGGCGGGAATCGCCACCTCGAGCGTGTAGCCGGTCTTCGTGCTCGCCACGGCCGCCTTCACCAGCGCCTGGGCGAAGGCAGGGGCGCCGAGGTCGAGGGGGGCCTCGCGCAGCCCGTCATTTCCGAAGCGGTACACCACGCCCTTCGAGGTGGTGCCGCTCTCGGGGAAGTAGAGGGTGACGTCGAGCTGATCGCTGCCCAGCAGCTTGTCGTCTTCGACGGTGACGCCCAGGAAGAGGGTGTCTTTCTTGAAGCTCGCCTTCAGCTTGAGCTCCGACGAGGAGCCGCTCGCCGACTCAGGCATCTTGAAGTCCTGCGC
>VFKJ01000502.1 GCA_009885595.1 Myxococcales bacterium
AGGCCATGCCGAAGCTCACCTTCTCGCGCACCGCGTCTTCGATGAGGCCGAGCACCTGCCCCGCCAGGCCCCGGGCCGCGTTCTCGGGGAGCTTCAGCTGAAGGGTGAAGGCTTCGACGATGTCCATGGCGCGCCTCGAGCGTAGCTGGGGGCCGGCCTGCGCGTCGCTGTTCAAGCGCAAGCCAGCTACATTGCCCGCGATGTCTCCTCGCGTTCTGACCGCCCTGCCGCTCACCGCCGAGGCCTTCGCGCCGTTTGGCAGGGTGGTGTCGGCTGGGCTTGGGCCCGGCGCTTCCGCCAACCAGGGCACCGCGGTGCGCTTCGACTTCTGCGCCGAGCTGACGAGCACCCGCGGCGGCGCCAGGCCCAACCTCGCCGTCTTTCGTTCAGTGGCGAGGTCGTTGCCCTTCGAGGTGGTGCTGCTCGAGCGCCACCCCTGCTCCACCCAGGTCTTCCTTCCGATGGTGGTCGCCCGCTACCTCGTGTGCGTGGCGCCCACGCTCCCTGACGGCGCCCCCGACGTGGCGGGCCTGCGGGCGTTCGTGTGCCTGCCGGGCCAGGGCGTCGCGTACGCGCCCGGCACCTGGCATCACCCGGTGGTCGCGCTCGACTCACCTGGCGAGTTCGCCATGCTCGCGTGGGAAGACGGCAGCCCGCTCGACTGCGAAGTGCGCGAGCTGGGCGCGCCCGTGCGGGTGAGCTGAGCCACGCACGTTTCAGGGAAAGCAGGCAGTCGGCGCGCAGAATTTCGCGAGCGGTGCCCCCGAGGCTCCCGTGTTTCTGCGCCCATGTACGGGCACGCGTGATGCTGGGGACCCTTCCCGCAGGGAGAACTGCCTGCACCGCTGCAGGCGTTGATCAACGAAATGGCGAAAGGCCAGCTGCCGCTGACGAGACCCGGTGGGGGGGGCTCGTCTGCAGGCAGTGCAGCACCCGGAAGTGCGCAGGCAGCGAGTCGTCGGGGCGCATCCTCTCCTCCCCGCGTCGCGACCTCGCCCCTGCGTACTTCCGGGCTTTTCCGCGGGTGAGAGGGGCATACTCCGCCGGTCATGAGCGCTCCTCCGAAGACGGTCGCAGAGCTCCTCGCGCAGCACCCCTGGCCCAGGGAGTTCGCCCAGGCGCCGCGTCAGGAATGGCTGTGGCACTTCGAGGTCGCCGTCCCCGTCAGCCAGCTGTGGCCCATTCTGGCGGACACCTCGCGAATGAACCGCGCCATGGGCGCGCCTGAGATCGACTTCACCGAGCGCGAGGGCGTTCGCTTCGGGCTCACCAAGCGCGGCGGCATGGAGCAGGAATGGGTGGAGGTGCCGTGGAACTGGGTCTCGGAGCAGTGGGCCGAGGTCACCCGCGTCTACTCGCGTGGCTTCTCGAAGGTCATCTACTCGGTGTTCCTGCTCGAGCCGCTGGGCCCCTCGCAGACGCGCGTCTCGACCTATTACGGCGCGGTGTCGCGGGGCCTGGTGGGGCAGCTGGCGCTCAAGTACGGCTTCCCCTCGCTGAAGGATTCTTTCCAGAAGGTGCTCGACCAGCTCTCAGCCCAGCTCGCCGCGCTGCAGCCCGCGCTCGCGCTGCCCCACACCGAGCCGCTGGCGCCCGAGGCGGAACGCAAGCTGAAGGAAGCGCAGGCACGGTTGATCGCCCAGGGGCTCGACGCGCCCTGCGTGGAGAAGCTCTTCGGGTGGCTGCGCACCGCTGACGACGAAGAGCTGCGCCGAATCCAGATTCGCGAGCGCGCGCGCAAGTGGGGCCTCGACGAGCAGCAGCTGCTCAGGGTGGCCCTGCACTGCACGCGCGAGGCGGTGCTGGAGGTGTCGTGGGACATCATCTGCCCCCACTGCCGCGGCGTCACGGTGGAGACCCGCACCCTGGGCCAGGTGCAGGCGAAGAGCGAGTGCGAGGTGTGCGAGCTCGAGTTCGGCACCAACTCCAGCGAGTCGGTGGAGATCACCTTTCACGTGCACCCTTCCATTCGGGTGATCGAGCACCAGGCCTTCTGCAGCGCCGAGCCCTCGAACAAGGAACACATTCGGCTGCAGCGCGACCTCGCGCCGGGACAGACGATCAACGTCGGACCCATTCTCGAGCCGGGGACCTACCGGCTGCGGCTGCACGCGCAGCTGAACTACGGCTACCTCGACGTGGTCGAGGGCCAGGACTCCCGCTTCACGTGGAAGGCGAGCGCCGCGGGCCGCCACCCGGTCGGGCTGCAGCCGCAGCTCGAGCTGCACAACGACACCCAGAAGCCGCAGCGCTTCATCCTCGAGGCCGCGCGCTGGTCTGATCACGCGCTGCGCCCCGGGCAGCTGTTCAGCCTGCAGGAGTACCGCGACCTCTTCAGCGAGGACTACCTGAGCGCCGACGTGCAGCTGGCCATCGGCGACCAGACCATCCTCTTCACGGACATCGTGGGCTCGACGGCGATGTACGCACAGCGCGGTGATCCAGCGGCGTTCATGACGGTGAAGAACCACTTCGGCGAGGTCTTCCCGGTGGTGGCCCGGCACCGGGGCGCGGTGGTGAAGACCATCGGCGACGCGGTGATGGCGGCCTTCAATGATCCGCTCGACGCGGTGAAGGCCTCGAAAGACATCCACGCCTGCTTCCCTCCCGGCCGGAAGGACACCGAGACGAAGCTGCGCATCTCGCTCAACAGCGGGCCGTGCATCGCGGTGAAGCTGAACACCGGCATCGACTACTTCGGGCAGACGGTGAACCTGGCGGCCAAGCTGCAGAGCCTCGCGGAGTCGTGGCAGGTGGCGATGAGCGAGCAGGTGGTGCGGGCGCCGGGCGTGTCGGAGTGGCTCACCCAGGAGAGCGCGAAGCTGGAAGACCTCACCTTCTCATCCAAGGCGCTCAAGGCGCCGCTGCCCGTGAAGCGATGGACCTGCTTCGACGAATAGCTCCCTCGCCCCCCGCGGGGGAGAGGGTCGGGGAGAGGGGAAGACCTCTTCTTTTCCTGCTGCTGTTGTCCTGCGCGGCCACGGGTCCCCTGACGAAGTCCGAGGCCACCACGTTCGGCACCCGCACCTGGACCGCCCCCACGGACGAAGTCTTCGACGCCACCTGGCTCACCCTGGTCGCCCACGGCTACGCCGTCACCTCAGACGATCGCGTGGCAGGCACGCTCGTCTTCCAGAAAGGCGAGCGCCTCTGGGACGTCGACGTCGCGGCCCTGGGCACCGAGCAGCGCGTGGTCCTCTCTCCCCGCCACGACACCACCCGCACCGAGCTGGCCGAGCTGCTCGACGCGCTCGAGCTGGGCACCCGCACCCTGCTGGGCGCCTGGACCGAGCTGCCCGAGTGGAAATACGACGGCCGTCGCAACCTGCTGCGCGTCCCTCGCTTCGCCTTCGCGCCGCCGCCCGAGTGGGAGTGGCTCGACTTCGACATCAGCCGCCGCCTGGTGGTGGTGCAGCAGCACCGCGCGCGCACCGGCCTCAACCCCACGCTGCTGGTGGAGCTCGATCGCCGCCGCCCGAGGTCACCGCTGACGGCCTCGCTGCGCCGCGCGGCTGGGCTGACGCTCGGCGCGCGTGAGCGGCTGAGCCTCCCCGATGAGCTCGACTCGACGAAGGACGACACCGGCCTGCATGGCGCCCTGCGCGTGCTCGACGGCACCACGCCCAAGGAGGTGTCGTGGCACGCGCGGGAGTCGGTGCTCGGCCCCGTCGACGTGCGCTTGATCATGGTCTGCCCGAAGGCCGCCGAGGTCGCCTGCCAGGGCGTCTGGGCGAGCGTCATCCGCTCGGTGCAGCAGGGGCCCTGACCCGCATCTGCGCGTCGTTCCGGGGGTTCTTCGCGCCTGAGAAATGTGCACGGCAGTTCCCATCTTGAAGCCGGGATGAATTTGCCTGCACTGTGCAAGTTATGAGAACGCTGCTCCTCGCCTGCTGCCTGCTCTCGCTGCCCGCCTTCGCTGATCTCTTCTTCGATGATCCGCTCACCGCGTCGTCGGCGACGGGGCGCGGACAGCGCGGCGGGACCTACGGCGCCAACGGGTGGACCATCACCGCCGAGGACGACACCCTCTGGTACGAGATCCCCTCGGCGCTGCCCTCGGCGCGCGTCGAGTTCACCGTGACGGGCTTGTCGATTGGTCCGGGCGGTTCGCTCTCGGGCACCGATCACGACCTCCTCACCATCTACCAGGCGCCCGACGGCCTGGCGGAGCCCGTCGCCTACTCGCCGGGTTTCCGGAACAACGACTTCAAGGGCTTCATCCGCATCTTCGGCAACCTGGAGCCCTCGCGGCCCGGCGCGGTGAAGCTCGAGTTGGCGGCCTGCCCGCGCGGCGCGCCCTGGTACCACGACACCGCGTGCCCGGCCGGGTGCGGCCTCGACGGCATCGGCTACGCGAACGGCGGGCAGAGCCCCGGGTGGGATCCCGCGGTCTCGTATCGAATCGCGCTCGAGTGGGGCAACGGCGTGATGTCCTTCTCGCGCAACGGCGTCGTGCTGGGCACCGTGAGTTACCCGGGCACCTACGCGCCGCAGCCGCTGCGCATCCGCTTCGGGTCGCCGCGCCACCAGGGCGTGTACCCGGGCGAGGCGATGATGCCGCTGGGCATCACCTTCAAGGACATCGTCATCACCGGGACGCCCGGGCAGATGACGCCGGTGTGTGGCGCCACCCCGACGGGTGGTGGAGCGGGTGGAGGCACGGGCGGCGGCGCGAGCGGAGGAGGCGCGGGCGGTGGTGCAGGCGGTGGCGGCGGCAGCTCGGTTCCAGGCGAGCTCGCGGCGCTGCAGGACGTGACCGCGGCGACCTGGGTGTCGGG
>VFKJ01000028.1 GCA_009885595.1 Myxococcales bacterium
CCACCCGTCCCCGTTCCTCCTCCGGTCCCAGAGCCGCCCCCGGTACCTGTTCCGCCGCCGCTCCCGGAGCCACCGCCCGTCCCACCGTTACCCGCGAAGCAGAGGCCCGCTCCGCAGTAGTAGCCGGTGGGGCAAACCACCGTTGCACACGCGGCATCCACGCAGGTGCCCGTGGGGCCACACGCTTGACCGGCGGGGCAGGTACCGCCGTTCGGACCACACCCCGATCCCACGCAGGTGCCCGCGCTGCACACGTTTCCCGCGGGGCAACTCACGCCCACGCAGCGCGACTCGATGCAGCTGTTGTTCACGCACACCTGGACCGGAGTGCAGTTGCTCATGCACGTCAGATTGCCGCTCCCCGTGCCACCACCGCTCGAGCTTCCGCCGCCCGTACCGGAGCCACCGCCGGTTCCAGTGCCGCCCCCGCTGCCCGGCGCGGGGCCCGTCCCGGTGCCGCCACCAAAGCCGCCGCGCGGGTAGCACACACCGTCAGCGGCGCAGCGCTCATCCCCCCGGCAGGTGACCCCGAGGCACTTGCGCGAAACGCAGCTGTCCGCGACGCAGACCTCAGCCGAGGTGCACGAGCTGGTCTCGCACTGCGAGGCGAAGCAGCTGCCCTGAATGCAGACGCCGCCCGGGCATGACTTGCCCACGCAGGCCGTGTCGACGCAGCGATTGTTCGAACACACCTGACTGGCCGCGCACATCTTGTTGGGACAGTTGGGCTGAAGACAGCGGCCCCCCAGGCAGGTGTCGCCCGCGGCGCACGCGGTCTCGGGACACGTCGGGGGCGAGACACACAGCTTCCCCTCGCCGCAGACCTGATTGCCGGTGCAGTCCGACGTGGTGTTGCAGGCCAGCGGATTGGGACCACCGCCGCAGTCGCAGCCGGCAAGGAGGACACCGGTAAACAGCGCCACGACCAGGGAGTTCCGCATGGCGCGAAACTCTACCCCACCGGTTTCACGGGGCGACCGCTTCACTATCAGCCGATTGGCCGCTGTCTGGCCGCGATGTGGGAATCAGCCCACCTCAGGCGTTGGTGGACGGCCACCTGACGGATGGAGAGGTGAGCGCCCCGCACCGATAATTCCAACATGAAGAAGCATCGAGAATCAGGTCAGGCAGCCGTCGAGACCGCGATCGTCATGCCGCTCTTCGTGTTCACCCTGCTCGGGATGGTGCAGCTCGGGCTCCTGCACCAGTCACGATTGATCACCAAGTACGCCGCATACAAGGCCGTCCGTGCAGGTTCGATCAACCGCGGCGAGGTGAAGGTGATGGAGAACGCCGCCGTCGCGGTGATGCTCCCGCTGCTCGCCAAGTCTGCCCCTCGCTGGTCTGGCTCGGGCCGTCACCAGCCGCAGTACATGGTCTACAACGTCGGCTCCGCGTCGAAGTACAGCCAGGCGTACTCGGACGTCGTGCAGTCGCGCGGCAACACCGCGCACGGCAAGAAGATGGTCGAGGTGACCATCTGCGCGCCCACGAAGCAGGCGAGCATGAAGGACTTCGACGATCCCAGCATCAACCCCGATGACTGGGAGAAGTTCGAAGCCACCAAGCTGGCGATCCAGGTCACCACCTACATGCCGCTCTACATTCCCTTCGCCAACGCCTTCATCTGGTGGGCGGCGCGCGGTGAAGAGGGCCCGGCGCGCGCGCTGGCGATGAAGAACCTGCGCATGAAGACCAAAGAGGCGTCGGCCGAGGCTCGCAAGGCGCCCAACGGCTCGTGGACGCTGCAGGAACTTCAGGGCGAGGCCGAGAACGGCAACTACATCATGCCGGTGCGCGCTTCCTACGCCATGCGCATGCACTCCAACTTCAAGACGAAGCCCCCCAGCACCAACGAGTGCCACATTCCCTGGAAGAAAAAATGACCAGAACGCTCAAAGCTCGTGGCCAGGTCCTTCCCCTCGCGTGTGTCGTCCTCCTCGTGTGCGCGCTGATGATGATGGCCAGCTTCTCCGTGGCCAACGCGGTGCACGAACGCACCCGCATTCAGGCGGCCGCTGACGCGCACGCCTTCACCGTCGCGACGCTCGAGGCGCGCGGCTTCAACACCATGGCGTTCATGAACCGCGCGATCGCCGGCGCCATCGTGGCCGAGATGGGCATTCACGCCTGGCGCGCGCTCGCCCGCCACGACGTCAACATGTACCAGGCCGGCATGATCGCGTTCTTCGTGATCGCGGCGCTGGAGTTCGCCCAGTGCCCCAAGTTTCAGCTTCAGCACTGCGTGCACGGCTTCCAGGCCCTGAAGATCGCGTTCAAATATCGCAAAGAATACAACAGCAAGAAGAGCGCGCTCGAGGGCCAGGACTCGAAGTGGAAGGAAGCGGTCAAGGGCTACAACGACATGATCAAGAAGATCAACGCCGACCAGAAGGAGATCCTCGACCGGGTGAAGGACGAGATCGGCGTGAGCAGCAAGGTCCTGACGGACATGCAGAAGCTGACCGCGCCCCAGGCCTCCATCAACATGATGATCCACGACTACAACAAGAAGGGCTTCGCCTGCGCCCTGGAGGGCTCGAACTTCGACGGTGACTGTGAGTCGCCCGGCTCGTGGAAGAGCGTGGGCACCCTCAAGCCGGCCAGTGAGCGGGGCGCCATCATGGAGAGCGCCGCGATGGCCGCCCGCACCAAGTGGGAATCGGGCACCATGATGGAACGCAGCGCCTCCGACACCGGCTACCGCGGGTCCAACCCCCTCGGCATGCCCATCTACAATCCCTCCAAGATGATGGATATCCAGAGCGAGGGGACCTACATGATCATGGGTCTGTCCAACTCGACGACCGCCGGCGGCAACAAGGTGTCTGCGAAGAGCGGGGCGGCGTTTGGCTTCGCGCAGTGGAAGCACGGCATCGGGCCGCTGATCGTGCAGCAAGGCTCGATGTCCTCGCCCGCGGAGTACGAGGGCATTCCCTGCGACGGCAGCGGCGGCTGCTTCATCAACTTCCGCCTGGCGGACCAGGGCGGAGAGACCGACTGGGGCCAGCCCGCCACCTACGGCGTCATCACCCAGGATCTCCGCAAGATGCGCAACGGCGCCGATCGTCCGTGGGAGCTCGGCGGCACCGGCGAAGTGAAGATGCCCAACGGCGAGGGCAAGTGGAAGTACGTGCCCACCGGCCAGGGCTATGGAGTGGCCAAGGCGAAGGCCTACTTCCACCAGCTCAACAAGTGGTCGGCGCCACCCAACCTCTTCGATCCCTTCTGGCGCGCCAAGCTGCACCCCTTCGTGCGCGATGAGCTCAAGGACGTGCTGCAGAAGGTCGGTGACTCCAACGGGAGTCAGATCATCGGCAATGGACAGACTTCAGTGGAAGGGGTGATCAATTGAAGCGCTCAAGCCTCCGTCGCCGTGGTGCCGCAGCGGTCGAGCTCGCCGTGACCATGGTGCTGCTCGTTCCCCTCATCCTCTACACCCTGTTCCTCGAGGACCTCCTCCAGTACCGCCTCGAGAGCCAGGAGCCGACCATCACCGCCGGCTGGGACTACATCACCAACGACTACATGAAGGGCCGCAAGGACATCGGCAAGCTCAACCGGCTCAAGTTCTGCGATCACACCGTCGCCTTCGACAGCTTCGACAAGGGGTACGACTGCAACGGCATGACCGCCGGTGGCGGCGCCGATGAAGACACCGGCGATGGGAGCGGCTCGGGTGACGTGGACGCCACGGGCGGCGCTGGCGGAGGCGGGGCCAAGGGCCACCACCAGGCCGGCGCGGCCCACCAGTGCTGGATCGTCCCCGGGGCCGACCAGGTGCGCTGCGGCCTCGACCAGCAGGCCGGCATCCGCGCGATGTCGGTCGGCACCGCCGCGCCGCTGTACCACACCAGCAAATGGAACAAGGGCGGCCTGGTCACCTGCAAGGCCAAGCTGGGGGTGATGAACTACATGCTCCCCGCGAGGTTCATGCAGGGCGGGTACAACGGCTTCACTGCCGGCTCCGGTGGGCGCGTGGCGGTCACGAACAAGGGTCGCAACAGCGCCGGAGCGGGCGCCAACGCCACCTTCACCGAGATCGATCAGGCCACGAACGACAACTCGGTCCATGGTGACAAGGACAACACCGGCAACGCCTGGATCCTGCGCGAGGAGACCTTCGCGGTGTTGGCAGACCCCTGGGCGCTCAATGACATCGCCGACGTCACCCCGGGCTTCAGGGCACCGGCGACCTCGCTGGCGCGGCCCATGTCGTACCCGGGCTACGTCCCCGGGAAGGACACCTACCACCCGCTGCTCGACCGATCCGGCCACTACTACAACAAGTACGGCAGCGACGCGAAGGACAAGGCCTACGACTGGTTTGGCAACAGCGCGATCAGCGGCAGCGACGGCTTCTTGAACAGCTCGATGCTCGGCGGCGCGGATCGTGACGGCATCGGGGGCATCGGCGGTGACGACCCGGGCTCGCTGCCCGTCTTCTACAAGAAGAACGATGTCACCCGGAAAGGCTCACCCAAGGGCCTGGCGTCGGGGTGGGAGGACTCGCGTCAATCGCCGGCGTCGAGCGGGCGCAGCGAATATCCATGGCCGTAGAGAAGAGCGGGGGCGGGTGGAACTTCGCCCGCATCCTCCTCGTCACTGCCGTGGTGGGAGCAGTCGCGGGCGTGCTGATGGCGCGCAGCCGCGTCGATGATCGTCCGCCAGAGCAGGTCGCTGAAGAAGAGGTCGCGAAGGTCATGATCGGCAACGCCCCACAGGACTCGACGGCGATGGACCCCGACCCGCGATCGCTGGACGGCATTCCCCCGTACCCCAACGCCTCGCCCCGCAAGCTCACCTCGACCGGCACGCTGCCCGACGCGCCGATGGCGGTCTCCTGGTTCCAGACCGTCGACCCGCCCGATCGGGTGCTGGCCTTCTACGCCAAGGCGTTCGCGGCCGAGAACCGGGTCGCCGTCACGCAGCAGTTCTCGCCGACCATGGGCTACATCGGGTGGATGGAGGACTCGCCGGACGGGGGGCCGGGCCTGCTGCACATGGTGTCGGTCTCGAAGCAGTACTCGCGCACCATGGTGCTGCTGTCGGCCTCGTTCCCCGAGGCGCTGGTCGACAAGAAGACCGTGCTCCCCGGCGGCCTGGAGCTCCCTCCGGGGGCGAGCGGCCCCCAGGCCATCAAGATGGGTGAGGGGCCGACGGCCGACGAGGTGGTGTACTCGCGCGTCGCGAATATGAGCGGGCCCGACTTCGTCAGCTTCTACGAGCGTCAATTCAAGGAGCGTGACTTCACCATCACCGAAACGAAGGCGAGCGCCGCTCAGTTTTCGATTGTTGGCACGAAGGCCGGAACTACGATCATCGCTGCCGCTCGCAACGAAGGCCAGCACCTCTCCATCGTCCTCACCTATTCGCGGAACCAGAAGCCCCAGGAGGCTCTCCCATGAAGTGGCTCATCTTCACCCTCTCGCTCTCAGGCGCCGCGCTCGCGGCCGACCAGTGCGACACCGAGTGCGCGGAGGTCGTCCAGCAATGCAGCGAGACCTGTAAGAAGGCGCTCAAGAAGGACGCTCCGGACAAGATCAACTTCTGTAAGGACAAGTGCAAGGAGTTCGAAAATGAGTGCAAAAAAGACTGCAAAGCCGACTCGAAGAAGTGATCGCCGCGCGCCGCGTGGGCAGGCGATGGTCGAGTACAGCGTGGTGACTCATTTCCTGCTGATCGGCGGGACGCTCGCCCTCTTGCCGGTGATGTCGATCCTCTATGACAGCCTGAGCAAGTTCTACGAGAGCATCTTCTTCGTGCTCTCGACCGGCGCGGTCTGACTCACTCGACCTCGCTTAAGTCTTCCAGGTTCGCGAGCAGGCCCCTGCTGGTGTTGAAGCAGGGGTGTTCTTTCTCGAAGTACGACGGGATGTCCTGGAGCACGCGCCGCGCGGCGGCGACGTTCGGGTATCGCTGGTTCATCTCGCGCTGGTAGCTCACCAGCATCAACGAGCACTTCTTGTCGAGCTCCGGGCGGATCTCCTTCATCCGTGAGCGCGCGGCCTGCAGCAACTCGGGCGGGCGATCGGGCGTCGCTTCCAGCAGCAGCCAGGCGTCGCGGTACTGCTTCCACGATCTGAAGAGGTTCATCGCGCCGACGCCGCGCAGCTCGTAAAGTTCCGCCGCCCGCTCGAGATCGTCCTTGGCGCGGTTGCCGGCCTCGTCGGCGCTCATCTGCGGCACGGGGATCACCTCGACCCAGAGGTTCCAGATCTGCCAGGGATCGTTGCCAGGCGGGTTGCCCACCGAATCGAACACCACCTCGTTGGCCTCGTTCACGAGCAGCTGGGCGGAAGGCAGCACCAGCTCGAGCTGCCGCTGATCGGGGTCGAGGGTGTCGGGGGGAACGGTGCCGACCTGGGTGCCGTTGAGCTCGACGGTCACCTCGTCCTTGCCGATCTCCTTGGCCTGGTAGTGCAGCA
>VFKJ01000831.1 GCA_009885595.1 Myxococcales bacterium
AAGCCGGGCTTCGGTACGAAGCGTGACGCGCGCGGTGGCAAGCCGGGCTTCGGCGCCAAGCGCAGCTTCGGCGATCGTGATGAGCGCGGTGGCAAG
This sequence comes from Myxococcales bacterium, assembly GCA_009885595.1. Taxonomy (GTDB): domain Bacteria; phylum Myxococcota; class Myxococcia; order Myxococcales; family Myxococcaceae; genus Archangium_A. The sequence goes on from VFKJ01000831.1 coordinate 97, forward strand.
CCGGGCTTCGGTGCGAAGCGCAGCTTCGGGGACCGGGACGCGCGCGGTGGCAAGCCGGGCTTCGGCGCGAAGCGCAGCTTCGGGGAGCGTGACGCGCGCGGCGGCAAGCCGGCCTTCGGTGATCGAGGACCCCGGAAGAGCTTCGGCGATCGCCCTGAGCGCGGCGGCAAGCGCACCTTCGGCGAACGCGACGAACGTGGCGGCAAGCGCGGCCGCTCTGACGACCGCGGCGCGCCAGCCAGCGAGCCCGCCTCCAAGCCGTTCCCCGGCGAGCGTGGCTACGGCGGCTCGAAGGCCGCGCGCAGCGAACCGCGCGAAGGCGGCTTCAAGCGGGAAGGGCGGCCCGCCTCCCGGTTCGGGGCTCGCAAGCCCGGCGGCTTCAAGAAGGGCGGCTTCCAGGGCGGCGGCAAGGGGGCCCGGAGTTCTCCGAGGAAGCCGCGGGGCTCGTGATAAGAGGTGTGCATGAGTCGTCGTGCGCTGGGTGCGCTCGCTGCGGTCCTCGTGGTCGGCTGCTCGGGCGGGCGTGACAAGACGCTGGCTGACCTCCAGAGCGCTCGCCCCGAGATCCGCGCGCTGGCGGTCAAACACCTGTCCGAGAAGTTCGAAGCCGACGACGTCAGCCTGTTCTCCCAGGCGGCGCGCGACCCGGTCTCCATCGTCCGCGCCGAGGCGATGACGGCGCTGGGCAAGACGCAAGATCCCCGCATCGTCGATCTCCTCGGGGAAGCCCTCGCCGACCCCGACGAACAGGTGCAGCAGGCCGCCGCCGCCGCGCTCGCGTCCTTCAAGACGGACAAGGCCCGCAGCTACCTCACCCTGCAGTACTCGCGGCGCGGTCGCACCACCCGCATGGCGATCGTGCAGGCGCTCAAGGGCACCAACATTCCCGGCGCCATGGCCTCGGTGGTGGTGGCGGAAGCCAAGGCCATCTGGGAGCGCAACCTGAAGGTGCTCAACGACGGCTCGCTGCCCGAGCGCATCGGCGCCGCCGAAGAGCTGGGCCGCTCCGGGCGCCCCGAGGCCGTCAACAAGCTGGTGCCGCTGCTCAAGGACAAGCACGTCGGGCTCGCCGCCGCCGCCGCGCGTGGCCTGGGGCTCGCCGGCGATCCGCGCGCCGCGCCCCCCGTCACCGCGTTGCTCGACGAGAACTACCCCGAGCTCCGCGAGGCCGCCTGCGAGGCGCTGGGCCGCCTGGGCGAGCCCTCGGCGCTGCCCAAGCTGCTCACCGTCGCCCAGGAGAAGAGCCCGACCAGCGCCTTCGCGACCCGCGCCATCCTCGCGCTCCCGCGTTCTCCCGAGGTGGACAAGGCCCTCTGCTCGCTCGTCAGCTCGGCGAACGACGCCGAGGCGCTCAGCGCCGGCCGCGAGCTGCGCAGGCGCGGCGGCTGCCCCGTCGAGCCGATCCTCGAGCTGCTCAAGAGCCCCTCCACCGCCCACGCCGGCCTGCTGGCGATCGTCGCGCTGGCGCCGAAGGGCGAGGTGGTGCCGAAGGTCGGCGCCCTCACCACCGCGTCTGACGAGCTGACGCGCCGGCTCGCCATCGAGGCCCTGGCCGAGCTCGGCGATCCCGCGGGTGCGCCCTTCGTGCAGAAGGCCTGGGACGCAGAGCTCAAGGCGCTCGAGCCGCGCCGCCTCGACTGGATTACGCAGGAGCTCCCCACCACCTACGCGCCCGACTACGACCCCGCCAAGGAGCTGGCCGCCGACAACCCCTACGCGGTCGTCCGTTCCCGCACCAACGAGCTCTTCGGCCGCGTGCAGGCCCTCGATGCCCAGCGCGCGAAGGAGGCGGGCAAGACCCTGCTCGAGCCCCGCACGCCCCGCGAGATCCTCGACGACGCCATGGAAGAAGAGGTGAAGCTGCTCGCCACCATCCTCCAGGCGATGGGCAAGCTGAAGGTCGAGGCCGCGCGCGCCTCGGCACAGACCTTCAGCCGTGAGACCAGCCCCTCGTTGCGCGGCGCGGCCTTCAGCGCGCTCGCCTTCCTGGGGGAAGACGCCCGGCCCGGGCTGTTCGACACCGAGCGCTCGGTGCAGGGCAGCACCGCCCAGGCCCTCGCGGAATCGGGCCCCAAGGGGCAGCTGGTGGTGCTCCAGGCCATCAGCGAGCTGGTGGGTGATCGCACCCGCCTCATCGAGCCGCTCCGCGCCCTGGTGTTGCCCCCCGCGGCCTCGCCTCGGCTCGAGCAGCTGGCGAAAGAGGGCGGGTCCGAGGCGGGCGCCGCCGCGCTGATGCTGGGGGAAATGGGCGCGAAGTCCGCGGTGCCCGTGCTCCTCGCGCTGCTCGACGATCCCGAGGCCATCGCCCGAAGAGACGTGCTCCATGCGCTGGGGCGGCTGGGCGACGCACGCGCCGCTGACGCCATCGCGCGCGATCTCTACAGCGACAGCGCCGAGGTCCGGGGCGCGGCCGCGCGGGCGCTCGCGCAGCTCAAGGTGCCCGCGCAGCTCGAGGCCATCGACGCGCTCAAGGGTGACTACGATCTGCAGGTGCGCAACGCCGCCGCCGCGGCCCTCGACGTGCTCGCTCCGGCGGGCGCGCAGGAAGGGAAACGCTGATGGAGTCCCGCGAGCTGAAGGACAAGGCCAGCGCCTTCTTCACCAAGGGACGCTTCGCCAAGGCCGCGGAGACCTACGAAGAGTTCTGCGCGATGGACAAGCGCGATCACCAGGCGCGCCTGCGCTGTGGTGACGCGTGGAACAAGGCCGGCAAGAAGGACAAGGCGATCGGCGCGTACTCGATGGCCGCCGAGGGCTTCGCGAGAGACGGGTTCCTCCCGCGCGCGATCGCCGCCAGCAAGCTGGTGCTGGAGATCGACCCCTCGCACAAGGGCGTGCAGAAGATGCTCGCCGAGCTCTACGCGCAGAAGTCCGGCGGCGCGCGCGGCGGCCCTGCTCGGGGCAGCTCGCCCAGCGCGGTGGCAGCGCCGGGCCAGGCCGCTCCCGGGTCGGAGATGGAGGTCACCCGCAGCGTCTCCTCGCCGGTCACCTCGAGCTTCACCAACCGCAAGGACGCCATCGATCTCGACGCGCCGATCGCCGCCAAACCGAAGCTGGCCGGGTACCGTCCCGCGCCCGTCGAGGCGCCTTCGCCGATGAACCGGGCCGACGCGCTCGAGCTGCCCGAGTACCAGATCCCGATGGATGACGGCCCGAGCCAGGTGGGCGGCATGGCTGCCACCAGGGGGCCCACGCCGCAGGGGCGCGAGGACGCGATCGAGATCGACGTCAGCGAGACGGTCGACACCGGTCCGAAGGCGTTGGTCGAGTCGAGCATCGACATCGAGCTCACCCAGGGGCAGCCGACCACGGGCGAGGTCGAGATTCCCATCGAGGGGCAGGCGCTCACCGCCGCCGACGAGCTCCCTCCCGAACTGCAGATGGCCGCGCCGCTGGCGCCCGCGGTGTCCTTCGATGTCGCGGCGCCGCCCGCGAGCTTCGAGCTCGACGTCCCGCTGCCGCCTTCGCCGTCGGCGCCCGGCGCCCCGATCTACGAGCTCACCGAGGAGCTGCCCGACCCCGTTCCCTCCGCGCCCGTCTTCGAGCTGACCGACGAGGCCGAGGCTCCAACGGTTCGGGCGCGTCCCGAGGTCGAGCCGCTCGATGCGCCGCTCGACCCAGTGCCGCCGCCGCAGGTGCGAGCCGAACCGCTCGATGCTCCGCTAGACCGGGAGCTGCCAGCCTCGCCGCCCGATGCGCCGCTCGATCGGGAGCCGCTGCAACGTGCCGAACTGCTCGATGCGCCGCTGGATCGGGAGCCGCTGCAACGTGCTGAGCCGCTCGATGCGCCGCTGGATCCGGGGCCGCAGCGCCGAGCCGGAGCGCTCGACCCACTTCCCGGCTCGCACGCCGCCCCCTTCGATTCACCTGCGGCCGCTCCTCACGCAGCGCCGCTCGACCCGCCGTCACACGCCGCGTCGCCCGCGCACGCCGCACCCGCGCACGTTGCGGCCACCCCCGTTGACCCCGGGCACGCTGCCCCGGCGCACCCGGAACCCTCGCGCGCTGCACCCGAGCATGCCGCACCTGCTCATGTCGCACCCGCGCACGGTGCACCCGTGCACGCTGCCCCCGCGCAGGGCGCCACTCCCGTGCACGTCGCAGCGCCGCGACAGCCCGTCCACGCCTCGCGTGCGAGCGCCCTCCCGCCGGCAGTGGGTGACGCGGCTTCCGCGCCTCCCTCCATCCGCCCGATTGCGGCCGCAGAGGCCGCGCAGCCCCCCGGCCTGAAGCCCCGCCGCGTGGACTCTCCTGCGGCTCCACCGAGCGTGCCCGCCGCCTCGCCTTCTTCGAGCCGCATCTGGTTGCCCCCGGCGTTCACGCCTGCCACCGCGCGCGCTGAAGGCGAGCCGCCTCGCACCACCGTCGAGGCGAGTGCTCCGCCGCCCGCCGTGGAAGAGCCCTCGACCGAGCTCGAGCGCAGCCTGCAGGCCTTCATGGAGTTCGACCCCGACGCGCCGGCGCCTGCGTCCGTCGCACCTGAAGCGCCGCGCCCGCAGCCGAGCTTCACCGAGCTCGACCTCGACGAGAGCGACTCGCTCCTGCACGCCGTCAACGCCGCGGCCGCCACGGCTGCGCCGCAGGCCGAGGTCGTCGAAGAGGCCATGGAGGCCGAAGACGCGACTCCTCAACCAGGCGGCCTGCCGAAGATCGCCCTGTTCTCCGATCTGCCCGAGGACGCCTTCATCGCGCTCTTCGAGAAGTGTCCGCTGCAGCGCTTCGACGAAGGCCAGCTCGTCTTCGAGCAGGGTGACAAGGCCGACGCCTTCTATGTGATCTGCGGGGGCCAGGTCCGCGTGTTCCGCACCGACGGCGGCGTCCGCAAGGATCTCGCCACCCTCGACGAAGGCAGCTTCTTCGGCGAGATGGCGCTGCTCTCGGAAGCCCCTCGCAGCGCCTCGGTCGAGGCCGGCAGCGAAGACACCCAGGTGCTCGTGATCTCCGCTGAGATCTTGAAGGAGCTCTCGAGCAGCTACCCGGTCGTCTCCACCGCGCTCAAGAAGTTCTGCCGCCAGCGCATGCTCTCGAACCTGATGAACCAGGCGGCCCTGTTCGCGCCCTTCAACAAGAACGATCGCCGCGACCTAGTGCAGAAGTTCCGCGCGCGCGACGTGAACAAGGGCGACGTGCTGGTGAAGGAAGGCACCGCCAGCGACGGCCTCTACCTGGTGCTCTCCGGCGAGGTCGAGATCGAGGCGAAGGGCCGCCGCATCGCCACCCTCAAGGAAGGCCAGGTCTTCGGCGAGATGTCGCTCTTGATGCGCAGCCCCGCGTCAGCCACCGTGCGCGCGCTGCGACACACCTCGCTCTTGCGCCTGCCCAAGCACGACTTCGACAGCTTGATCCTCAGCCACCCGCAGGTGCTCGAGCACGTCTCCTTGCTCATCGACGAGCGCAAGAAGGCCGACGAGAAGCGAAGCCGCTAGCGCCGCCGCACAGGCATTCTGACCGATTCGTGAAATCCTACGGTCGCCCTGAGCGAAGTCGAAGGGCCCAGCGCGCGGCTTCGACTTCGCTCAGCCTGAACGGGTGCGACCAATCGATCATCTTCCCTGTGTCGAAGGGCCCGCAGCAGCGACCCAGCGACTGAGCTCACTCAGGCGAGTGCAGCTTCTCCAGGTACTCGTCGCGGGTGACGAGCCCCGACTCGATCAACAACTCCAGCAGCACCCGCAGCGCGCGCACCTGCGAGCCGTTGATCTCCTCCAGCGCGTCGACCTTCTCGCGCAGCACGGCGATCTCCCCGCGCAGCTGGACCTCGAGGGTGTCGCCGGTCGCCGCCCCCGTCGCCCGCTCGGACGGAATGGCCGCGTGCTCGTCCGTCTTCCGCGGGGGATCGCCCAGCAGCTCGTCGAGCTCGTAGCTGGTGTTGCTCTGAGGCCCCGCGGGCACCGGCGCCGGGGCCATCATCGGCAAGGGGGTCAGCGTCTCGCGCGGGGCCGAGGGCGGAGGCGCGTGTTCGCCGAAGTAGTAGCGCCGAATGGCGCGCTCGATCGCCGAGGCGGTGGCCACCGTGGGCAGCACCTTGAGGTTCGTGGCGAACTCGAGGGCCTGCAGGTGCTCGACGTTGGTGGGATCCGACGTGGCGATGCTGATCGCCCGGGCGCCGGGGGTGAGTTCCACCGGGAACACCCCGTAGCGCTCGCACAGATCGAGGCGCAGCCAGGTGGGCGCCTCGGCCGGAAGCGGGGCGGTGTCGAGATCGATCGCGGGCAGCTCGAGCTGATTGGCCAGCACCTGACCGATGGCGGTCTCGGTGACGAAGCCCATCTCCACCACGGTGCGCCCCAGCCGGCCGCCCCACTTGCGCTGCTCGTTGAGCGCAGCCTTGAGCTGCGTCTCGCTGATCAGCCCCGCCTCGATGAGCAGGTCACCGAGCCGGCGACGTCTTCCGGGAGGGGCCATCGAGACGGCGGTTACGGCGCCTTCTCCTCACGCGCGGGCGGGTCGAACTTCTTCGACTCGGCCTTCTCGGCGGCGGTGGGCGGCTTGAGGCGCAGCATCTTGTAGCTGGCCTGCCCTTCCTTGAGGGTGAACACCGCGGCCATGCCGACCGACTTGGTGCTGTCGTTCATGTCCCAGCCCATGGTGTCGGCGGGGCCCGGGTTGAGGAACAGGCTCTTGCTGGCCTCGCCTTCCTTCGCCAGCTGGGTGCCGTCGACGTCCTTGGTGGCGCGGCCACCGGCCTCCTTGATGTTCGAGAAGAGACCGAACCCGATGTTGCCCTCGGTGATCGCCTTGGCGATCTGCTCGTCGCCCACGTTGCCGCCGGCGCCCGCGAAGTCGAGCGCCTGGTTGCCATTGCCGTGCGGAGGACCGTGGGCGATCAGCGCCACCGGGGTCTTCGCTTCCTTGGCGACGCGCACCACCTCGGCCACGGTGGACTTCGCGTACTGGCAGCCCGTCTTGCAGTTGATGTAGTTCGGGTCGTGGTAGCCGGGCAGCGAGACCAGCGTCAGCTCGGGGAACTCGACCACGCGCACCTCATTGAGGTTCACGATGTTCGGCGCCTTCGCGCGAGCGGCCAGCACGCCGTCCGTGTACTCGGCGCGGCACTCGCGGTTGCCGATGATCACGAACACGGGCAGCCTGGTGTTGCCGAGCTCCTCGAGCACGCGGCCAATGCCGGTGGCCACTTCACCGACGTCGCCGGTGACGACGATGGCGTCGGCCTTCTCGTCGAGGAAGAACTTCACGTACTTCTTGAGCGCCAACATGTTGAGGCCCGAGTCTTCATTGACCGGACCCAGCACGCCGAAGATGAGGGCGCCGTCGGCGTCCTTGTCCGTGAAGGTGAGGCGGGCACCGGTCTGCTTGGCGACCCGCTCCCCGAACTTCAGCTCAGCGACCGGACCCGGATCGATGGGGGCGGCGCACTCCTTGTCGGCGCGCGGCTCAGCCACGGGGGGAGGGGCGACCACGACCGGCTTCACCTCGGCCGGCTTGGGCGGTGGCGGGACATCCGCCTTCTTCTCGGGGCACGCCATCAGGCCCAAGGACAGTCCCAGCATGGTGGCGGCGGCACATCGAAGGCTTTTCATCGCAATTTCCCCCTCGCAAGTCGTTGAAAGGTCGATGCCTCGTAGCGGAATCAGGCTCGCCGGTCCAGAGAGTTTCGGGGTAGACCTCAGGGCATGCGCTCGCTGTCGCTCTTCGTGCTCGCTCTGGGTCTTGCCGGCTGCGCCCATCAACCTCTCTCCGCTGCTGCGCTCGATGAGACGAAGTCGATCGCCTTCATCGCGCGCATCGAGGACGAGGCAGGGCCCAAGTCGAACGTCTTCCGTGCTGATGGCTCGTACAAGGACAGGCTCAAGCGCCTGGACGACAAGGAAGGCGATCGCCGCCTGGGCAACGCGCTCACCGTGGGCAGCCTCGAGAAGAACAAGGCCGGCGAGTTCGAGGTGACGCACCACACCATCTCGCGCTTCGAGATCGCCGACTCGCTGCGCAGCAACACCCTGGCGCAGCTGCCCCGGCACTCGCCCTGGAGCGAGGTGGTGCAGCCGGTGGACGTCGCCCGGGTGCTGGAGAGCTTCCTGGTGCACGAGGTGCCCGCGAACGCGCCCGACTACGAGCGGCTGGCGGCGCTGGGCGCGGACACCATCATGGAGATCGTGGTGGAGGACTACGGCCTGCGCAGCGAGAAGGGGAAGGCGGGCGCGTACCTGGTGGGCTTCGCGCGGCTGTTCCGCATCAACGGGCCTGAGCTGTACCACCGGCGCTTCTACTCGGACGATCTGAACGCCGGGCTCGAGGGGCTCGATCCCTTCGCGGTGCGCAAGAACACCGAGCTGTTCGCGGCGCGCATCAAGCAGATGGTGCTGGCGATCTCGACGCAGGTGGCGAAGGACCTCACGCCCGCCGAGCGTCGTGAGCCGGGCGCCACGCCGGGGCCCAGGCCGCGCAAGGCGCCAGGCGAAGTGCAGCAGGCCGACGATCCCCTTTGACCGCTGTCTCCCTCTCCCCCGAGGGGGAGAGGGTCGGGGAGAGGGCTTGAGGCGCTGGGCGGCAGTAAAGCAGCCTGTCCCCTTTTCTCTTTTCTACTGCCGCC
>VFKJ01000269.1 GCA_009885595.1 Myxococcales bacterium
CGCTCACCGCCCTGGGCGTCATCTTGATTCCGGTCTTCTTCATCCTGGACTTCTTCGTGATGCCGCCGGCGCTGCTGGGGCGCTTCGCGGCCTATCGCCTGGTGGCCACCGGCCTGCTGCTGCTGCAGCACCTGCTGGTGCGCAAGACCGCGCCCTCGGCGTACTCGGCGTGGCACGGCTACGCCTTCTCCCTCATCGCCGGCGGCGTGTTCGCGTTGATGACCACCGATCTCAAGGGCTTCAATTCGCCCTACTACGCGGGGCTCAACCTGGTGATGATCGCCACCAACGCGTTGTTGCCCTGGCGGGCGATTCACGCGGCCATCAACTGCTTCATCATCATCGCGCTCTACGTGGGGCTGAACCTGGCGCTGCCCGCGGACGCCAAGGTGGTGTCGGTGGCGCTGATCAACAACGCCTACTTCCTCGTCAGCACCGCCATCATCTCGGTGGCCGCCAGCAGCGCGCGCGAGCGGCTGGTCAACGAGGAATACCGAGCCCGCACCCAGCTGCGCGAGGCGCGCGACGCGCTGTGGAGCGACGTGGCGGTGGCCCGCAGGATCCAGACCTCGCTCCTGCCGCGCGTGCGCCGGCTGCCCGGGTACCAGCTGGCGGCCACCATGCATCCTGCCGAGGAGGTGGGGGGCGACTACTACGACGTGATCGAGACGCGGCAGGGCGAGCTGTGGGTGTCCATCGGCGACGTCTCGGGCCACGGGGTGGAGTCGGGGCTGATCATGATGATGACCCAGACCAGCGTGTTCACCGCGGTCAACAACGAGCGGGCGATGGCCCCCTCGCGCATGCTGGAGATGGTCAACGGGGTGCTGATCGAGAACATCTCGAGGCTGGGCACGGATCGCTACATGTCGATCTCCGCGCTCTCGCTGCGCGGCGACGAGCTGGTGTTCTCGGGCAAGCACCAGGACATCCTGGTGTACCGGCGCGCGCAGGGGGTGGTGGAGGTGGTGCCCACCACCGGCACCTGGTTGGGCGTGCTCACCGACCTGCGGGGGCGGCTGCGCGATCACCGCCTGCTGCTCGCAGAAGGAGACGTGGTGCTGCTCTTCACCGACGGCGTCACCGAGGCCACCAACGAGGCGGACCAGATGTACGGCCAGAAGCAGCTCGAGCGCGCCCTGTCCGAGAACGCCAGCCTCGACGTCGAGGTGATCGTGAAGAACATCTCGGACGAGGTGCAGGAGCACATGGCCCACCTGGAGGACGACTTCACCCTGATCGCCCTCAAGCGCGTGAGCGCCTGACCGATGGACGCCCCCGCGCTGTTGAGCGTGCTCGACTGCCTGGCCGACGGGGTGGCGGTGGTGAACCTCGAGCACCGCTACGTGTACCTGAACCCGGCGGCGGTCGAGCTGCTGGGCCCGCTCCAACACGAGAGCACCGGCCCGGCCACCTGGCTTCAACCCGACGAGTCGACCCCGCAGGACCCGCGGCTGATGCCCCTGGTGCGCGCGCTGGAAGACCGCCTCACCAGTACCCTGAGGGTGTTCGTGAAGAAGGCCAGCGTGGCCGCCGGCCGGCACCTGAGCGTCTCGGGCGCGCCCTGGCTCGACGCCGCGGGCAAGCTCATCGGCGCGGTGGGCGTGTACGTCGACATCACCCGGTCCAGGCAGGGGGAAGAAGAGCTGACCCGCACCAACGCGTTCCTCGACAACATCATCGAGCACGTGCCCGCGATGATCTTCGTGAAGGACGCCAGGCACCTCCGCTTCCAGCGCTTCAACCGCGAGGGGGAGTGCGTGCTGGGCATGCAGCGCGCCGAGTTGCTGGGCAAGAGCGACCTCGACCTCTTCCCCCAGGACCAGGCGCAGGCCTTCATCGCGCGCGATCGCGAGACGCTGGAGAAGCGCCAGTTGGTCGAGATCCCCGAGGAGCCGATCGACACCCGGCACGGCCGCCGCTGGCTCTCCACCCGGAAGGTGCCGGTGCTCAACCGCAAGGGCGAGCCGGAGTACCTGCTGGGCATCTCGCTCGACATCACCGCGCGCAAGCAGGCGGAAGCCGACCTGCAGGCCACCCACCTGGACCTGGAGCAGCGGGTGAAGGAGCGCACCGCCGCGCTCCAGCGGGCCAACGACGAGCTCAAGCGCGAGGTCAACGATCGCAAGCTCGCGCAGGAAGCGCTGCGCCGCAGCGAAGAGCAGCTGCGCCAGTCCCAGAAGCTCGAGGCGATCGGCCGGCTGGCGGGCGGCATCGCGCACGACTTCAACAACATGCTCTCGGCGATGATCGGCTACGCGGGCCTGCTCTCGCTCTCGCTGCCGCCCGACGCCGAGGGCCAGCAAGACGTGAAGCAGATCGTGCAGGCCGGGGAGCGGGCCGCCGCCCTCATTCGCCAGCTGCTCGCCTTCAGCCGCAAGCAGGTGCTGCAGCCTGAGGTGCTCGACCTGGGCAAGCTCGTCACCGGCATGACCGAGATGCTCCAGCGGCTGCTGGGCGAGCGCGTGCAACTGCAGGTGGAGGTGAAGGACGGCTGCTGCGTGCTGGCCGACCCCACCCAGCTGGAACAGGTGGTGCTCAACCTCTCCATCAACGCGCGCGACGCCATGCCGCGGGGCGGGCACCTGCGCATCAAGGTCGAGCGCCTCGCCTCGCCTCCTCCCACCGCGCCCGTGGCCGCCGGCGATTGGGTGCGGCTCACCGTGGCCGACGACGGGGTGGGGATGAGCGCCGAGACCCGCAGCCACGTGTTCGAGCCGTTCTTCACCACCAAGCCCCGGGGCGAGGGCACCGGGCTGGGGGCCGCGACGGTCTTCGGCGCGGTGAAGCAGAGCGGCGGCGAGGTGGCGGTGGTGAGCGAGGAGGGCCGGGGCACCACCTTCGAGATCTACCTGCCGCGGGTGGAAGACGGCGAAGGCGAAGAGCCGCGCCTCTCGGCGATGTTGGCCAGGCAGCAGCGCTCAGCCACCGTGCTGCTGGTGGAAGACGAGGCGATGGTGCGCGCGGCCACCCGGCGCATCCTGGCGTCGGCGGGCCTCGAGGTGCTGGAAGCAGCGACGCCCGGCGAGGCTTTGGCCCTGGTGGAAGGCTACCCGGGGAAGATCGACCTGCTGCTGACCGACGTGGTGTTGCCCAACATGAACGGGCGCGAGCTGGCGCAGCGGGTGGAGAGGCTGCGGCCGGGGCTCAAGGTGTTGTTCATGAGCGGGTACACCGCCGATGCCTTCTCGAAGGAAGAGCTGCTCTCACCCGACGAGGCGTTCCTCGCCAAGCCCTTCACCACCGACGCGCTGATCAGCCGCATCGACGAGGTGCTCGGGAAGTGAGGGTCAGCCCTCTTTCTTCTTCTTCGTCTCGACCCGCCGCTTGGCCGCCAGGCTCGCCAGGGTGGTGCGGGTGGCCCAGGCGAGGTGCGCTTCCTTGAGCTGAACGAAGGCGGGGTGCAGCACGCAGGGGTGGCTGTCGCTGCACTGGTCCCAACCAAAGGCGCACCGGTTCTCTTCGAGGTCGACGTCGAGCGCCCGCAGGATGTCGATGAAGCGCACCTTCTCCGGGGAATGACGAAGCTTGAAGCCGCCCCCGTGGCCCCTTTCAGACGTCAGCAGGCCCTCGCTCACCAGCCGCCGCATGATCTTCGAGAGGTAAGACTCCGGAATTCCCGCAAGTCGCGCGAGGTCGGCGGTCCGCACCGGCTCACCTTCGGGAAGCGTCGCCAGCTGGGCCATCGCGCGCAACGCGTACTCGGCCGTCTGCGGAAGGAGCATGGCCCGCCCTCCTAACCGCCGCGTGGCGCTGCGTCAAACTCAGCGGACTTGACTATCCATTGAGGTTCGATATCAACGGACCGCCGCATCCATTGAGTTGCAGGAAACGAAGGGACTCTCACCATGGCGTCCGAGCCGGAAACGCAGCAGCCCTCGACTCCCTGGTTCACCCTGGCGATTGGGAGCCTGTTGGTGGCAGGTGGGTTCGCGATCCTGCTGGTGATCGGCCGGGTGCCGCCCTTCTCCACCTGGCTGGGCGACTGGGCGGGCTTCTTCAAGCGCTGCCTGGTGGTGCACGTCGACCTCTCGATCGTCGTCTGGTTCCACGCCTTCACCGCGGGGCTGTTCGCGCTGCTGCCGGGGGGAAGGAAGGGCTCGCACCTGCGCACCCTGGGGGTGGCGATCGCCCTGGTGGGCGTGGCGGCGATCTTCGCGTGCATCTTCGTGGAGAGCGCCGAGCCCATCCTGAGCAACTACGTCCCCAGCCTCGACCACCCGCTCTTCCTGGCCGGCATCGGCGCCTTCTTCGCAGGCGTGGCGCTCACCTTCCTCGACGGGCGGCTGTGGCCTTCGGCGTGGGCAGAGGCGTCGGAAGAATCGCCCATTCCTCCCGAAGCGCGCCCCGGGCTGCGCGCGGCGGCGGTGGCCTTCCTCTTCGCGGTGCTCACCTTCGCGGCGAGCGCGCTCACCACGCCCGAGGGCCTGCTGCCGGCCACCCGCAACGAGTTCCTCTTCTGGGGCGGCGGTCACGTGCTGCAGGTCTGCAGCGTGGCCACCATGGTGTCGGTGTGGCTGATGCTGCTCACGCCCGCGCTGGGCGAGGCCCCGGTCTCCCGCCGGCTCTCGGTGCTGCTCTTCGCGCTGCTGGTGTTGCCCACCGCCGCCGGCCCCGCGCTCGCGCTGGCCGGCACCACCCGGGTGTTCGTGCACGACGGCTTCACCACCCTGATGCGCTTTGGCATCTTCCCGGTGGTCACCCTCTTCGCGGTGTTGTGCCTGCGCGCGACCTTCCGCTCGAAGGTGTCGCGCACGGACCCCCGGGTGCTCGCCTTCTTCGCCTCGGTGGGGCTCACCACGGTGGGCTTCGTGATCGGCGCCTTCATCAACGGCTCCAACACCATCGTGCCCGCGCACTACCACGCGAGCATCGGCGCGGTGACGGTGAGCTTCATGGCCATCAGCTACCCGCTGCTGCTCACCCGAACTGAGCGCCGCTTTCCCCGCCTCGCCGCCTGGAGCCGCTGGCAGCCGCTGCTCTTCGGGGTGGGCCAGATGGTGTTCGCGGTGGGCTTCGCGCTGGCCGGCAGCCAGGGCATGGCCCGCAAGGCCTACGGCGCCGAGCAGCACATTCGCACCACCACCGAGCTGGTCGGCCTCGGGGTGATGGGGCTGGGCGGGCTGGTGGCGGTCGGCGGCGGCCTGCTCTTCCTCTTGCTCGTCCTCACGTCGTTTCTCCGCGGTCCCCGAAAGGTCAGCCAATGGCAGCCAAGCCTCACCCCATCCAAGCCTTGATGGACAACCCCTGGGTGCTGTTGCTCCTGGGAATTCTAATCACCGCGTTTTTCTATACAGGTTGGGGTTGGTGGGACATCTCGTCCACTCCGCCTGCCACGCTTCCCTGAGGGCGAAGATGAGCATTCATTTTCCAGAGACGAATTGGTTCAAGGCGCCGACCGGCGGCGAGCGGGTGTGGATTGGGCTCGCGCTGGCGTGGTGCGTGGTGCTCACCCTGGCGATGCCGTACTGGCACTTCAAGGGGAAGCAGAACTCGACCGGTGAGTCGTACCGGGTGGCCCCTGCCGACTTCATGGCGCGCACCGAGAAGTTCGTGGGCACCAACAAGGTCGGCGAGCTCAAGGGCGTGCCGGTGGTGCAGCCCGCGCCCGGCGGCGACGCGTACCTCGTGGCGATGATGTGGAAGTTCTACCCGGTGCTCAAACTCAAGAAGGACCAGACCTACCGGCTGCATGTGTCGTCGCTCGACCTGCAGCACGGCTTTTCCCTGCAACCCATGAACATGAACTTCCAAATCCTGCCTGGCTACGACCACGTGCTGACCATCACGCCGACGATCAGCGGCGAGTACAGCCTCATCTGTAACGAGTTCTGCGGCTTCGGCCACCACACGATGGCCTCGAAGATTTTGGTGGAGGACTGATGCGCGCGCCTGCCCTCGAAGGTGATCTTCCCGTTCCCGAAGAGAAGCCCGGCTTCCTCAAAGGCAACCATGCCGGCGCGGTGCGCACCTGCGACACCACCGGCCTGCCGGTGTGCCTGGAAGCGCAGAAGTTCATTCAGCTCAACGCGGTGATGGCGGTGGTCGCGCTGCTCATCGGCGGAGTGGTGGCGCTCTTGCTCGGGCTCACCCGCTGGCCCTCGGTCCACCTGCTGCCCAGCGAGTGGTACTACCGCCTGCTGACCGCGCACGGCTTCAACATGCTCATCTTCTGGATGATCTTCATGGAGATCGGCATCTTGTATTTTGCCGGCACCACGTTGCTCAACAGCCGCCTGGGCTCGAAGGCGCTGGCGTGGCTCTCGTTCGGCTTGATGGTGACGGGCGCGGTCACCGTCGAGGCGATGGTGTTCGCGGGCAAGGCCGACGTGCTGCTCACCAGCTACGTGCCCATCAAGGCGCACCCGGCGTTCTACTTGGGCATCATCCTCTTCGCGGTCGGCGCGCTGGTGGGGGTGATCAACTTCTTCCTCACCATCTACATCGCCAAGCGCGACAAGACCTACGCGGGCTCGGTGCCGCTGGTGGTCTTCGGCGCGATCGCCGCGGCCATCATCGCGGTGGTGACGCTCTTGCACGGGGCGCTGGTGATGATCCCCACCTTCACCTGGAGCATGGGGTGGACCGAGATGCCGGACCCGGCGTGGTACCGGCTGGTGTGGTGGGGCCTGGGGCACAGCTCGCAGCAGATCAACGTCGCCGCGATGGTGTCGTGCTGGTACCTGCTGGGCACGCTCACCGTGGGCGCCAAGCCCTTGAACCAGGCGGTCTGCCGCGGCGCCTTCGTGCTCTACATCCTCTTCATCAACCTCGCCTCGGCGCACCACCTGCTGGTGGACCCGGGCGTGGGCGCCGGCTGGAAGATCTGGAACACCTCGTACGCGATGTACCTGGCGGTGCTGGCCTCGATGATCCACGGCTTCACCGTGCCGGCCTCGGTGGAGCACGCGCTGCGCAAGAAGGGCTTCAACAAGGGGCTCTTCGGCTGGCTGTTCGCGGCCCCCTGGAAGAACCCGGGCTTCTCGGCCTTCTTCCTCTCGCTGGTGATCTTCGGCTTCCTGGGCGGCATCACCGGCGTCACCTTAGGGACGCAGCAGATCAACATCATCGCGCACAACACCCTGCGCATCCCCGGGCACTTCCACGCCACCGTCGCCGGCGGCGCCACCCTCTGCTTCATGGGCCTCGCGTACTACGTGGTGCCGCTCATCTTCCGCAAAGAGTACCCGCTCAAGGCGCTCGCGCGCCTGCAGCCGTACCTCTTCGCGGCGGGCATCGTCACCATGGCCATCTCGATGTCGTTCGCGGGCTCGTACGGCGTGCCGCGGCGCCACTGGGATCTCGAGTTCACCGGCTCGCAGTTCGCGGTGGGCTTCGACAGCGCGGCCCACTTCATGATGGGCATCGTCGGCGTGGGCGCCACCCTCGCCTTCACCGGGCTCATCATCTTCGTGCTGCTCACGGTGTGGGCGGTGTTCTTTGGCAAGTCAAACGCAGGCAAGCCGATGGAGAGCTGGTGACCCATGAGTGACGAGAAAGCAGCGGAAGTCATCGCCAGCGAGCACGAGCACGAGGACCACAAGACGCCCGGCACCATGGTGCTGGTGCTGATCCTCCTGGCCTCGTTCGCCATCTATTACTTCGCGAACTGGAAGGCGCTGGCCGACGTCTGGCACGTGAGGTGACTTCGATGCTGCGCGCCGTCGAGAGGCTGTTCGTCACCTGGCGCTTCGCCGTGTTCTCGGTGACGGTGCTGCTGGGTTTCTCCGCGCTCCTCGGCGCGCTGTTCTTCGTACCCCCGGCCCCCGACGGGCTGGGGGCGTTTGCCCGGGAGTTCCGGGTGTGGTGCTTCGGCACCGAAGGCACCTCGGAGTCGGCGAGCTGGCAGATGGCCGTGGCCACCGCGTTCGAGTTGCTCTCGCTCTGCGCCATCATCACCTGGGTGTGGAGCCGGCAGCTGCGGGCGCAGTGGGTCGAATCGAAGCGGGCGTTCCTTCCGTGGCTGGCGAGCGCGGGGGTGGTGGTGGTGGTGCTGGGGGCCGTGCTGTTCGCGGTGGGCGCGCCCACGCCCGGTGAGCTCGCCTTCCCCGCCCGGGAGCTGCGCACCCAGATCGCGGCGCCGGAGCTCGCCCTCACCAACCAGGACGGCCAGCCGGTCTCGCTGCGCGAGCTGGAGGGCCGGGTGGTGGTGGTGACGGCGGTGTACGCGTCGTGTGGCACGGCGTGTCCGAAGATCCTCGGGCAGGTGAAGCGGGTGATGGGGAAGCTGTCGGAAGAGCAGCGGGCGAGCGTGACGGTGCTGGGCGTGACGCTCGACCCCGAGCACGACACGCCGGAAATGCTGACGATGATGGCGAAGGGGCAGAAGGTGATGGCGCCCCAGTACCAGCTGCTCACCGGCACGCCTGAGCTGGTGAACCGCACCCTCGACGCGATGCAGGTCGCGCGCTCGCGCAATCCGACGACCGGGATGATCGATCACCAGAACCTGTACCTGATGATCGATCGCCAGCAGCGGGTGGCGTACCGCTTCACCCTGGGTGACGTGCAGGAGCGGTGGATGGTGGAGGCGCTGCAGACGTTGCTGCGCGAGCCGGGCGTCGTGGTGGGCACCGCGCCATGACTCCCTCATCTCCCTCGCCCCCTTCGGGGGAGAGGGTCGGGGAGAGGGGCGAGACCCTTTCTCAACCCGAGCCCCCGGTCCGAGGCGAAGCCTTCCTTCGGCTGTTGGAAGCGCCCTTCCTCCGAGTCGAGCAGCTCACCTCCAAGCTCCTGCCAGACCCGCTCAACCCGCTCCTGCACACCGGAGCGGTGGTGAACGTGCTGTTGATCATCGCGATCGCCACGGGCGGGCTGCTGCTCTTCTGGTACTCGCCGAGCGTCCACTCCGCCTACGCCTCGATGAAGGAGATCGAAGCGGGCGTGCTCCCGAGCCTGGTCCGCACCCTGCACCGCTACTCCTCGGACGGCTGCGTCTTCTTCGCGCTCTGGCACGCCGCCCGCCTCACCGCCGCGCGGCGCTTCACCGGGGCGCGCTGGCTGGCGTGGGTCACCGGCCTGGCGGCGATCGCGTTGCTCTGGCTGACGGGGTGGCTGGGCTACTGGCTGGTGTGGGACGAGCCTGCGCGGCAGATCGCCATCGGCACCGCGCGTTTCCTCGATCGCCTGCCGGTGTTCGGAGATCCGCTCGAGGGCGCGTTCCTCACCGACGCCGCGGTGAACTCGCTGCTCTTCTTCATCATCTTCTTCGTGCACATGCTCATCCCGCTGGCGATGGGGATCGCGCTGTGGCTGCACCTCGCGCGGCTGCAGCGGCCGGTGTTCCTGACGAAGACGAAGCTGACGATCGCGGTGTGTCTGTCATTGACCGCGCTCTCCCTGGTCGCGCCGGCGGTGGTGGCGGGCCCGGCGAAGATGGGGGTCTTCCCGGCGGAGTTCGCCATCGACGTCTGGTACCTCGCGCCGCTGTGGTTGACCGACCGACTGGGCAGCGGAGCGCTGTGGGCGCTCCTGTCCGTGGGCACGGTGCTGCTCTTCATCGCGCCGTGGGCCGCGAAGAGGGCGAAGAAGACCGTGCTGCCCGCGGTGATCATCACCGAGCGGTGCAACGCGTGCGAGCACTGCGTGGAAGACTGCCCCTACGAGGCGATCTCCCTGGTGCCGCGCACGGACGGGCGGCCGTTCAAGCTGCAGGCGCTGGTCGACCCCAGCCGGTGCGTGGGCTGCGGCATCTGCGCCGGTTCCTGCGCGAGCGCGGGCAGCACGTTGCCGCACTTCGACACCCTGAAGCAGCGCGCGCAGGCAGAGGCGTGGCTGAAGGAGGCCGCGGGCGGCCCGGTGCCGTTGTTCGCCTATCTCTGCCACGACGCGGTGCCGGCCTGGCTGCAGGTCGACGAGAAGACGGGTCTGTGTGAGTCATTGCCCGGCTACCGGGTGATGCAGATCCCCTGCGCGGGCTGGGTGCACGCCATCACGGTGGAGCGCCTGCTGCGCGAAGGAAGCCCCGGCGTGCTGATCGCCGGCTGCGCGGGCTCGTGCCGCTTCCGCGAGGGGCTCACCTGGGCCACGGGGCGCGTCGCGGGCTCTCACTCCACGCCGCTGAGCCCGCGCGTCGACCCGCACCAGGTGCGCATCATCGGGCTCAACCGGCTCGAGCTCTCGCGCCTCAGCGAAGAGGCGGCCTCGTTCCGCCAGGAGCGCGCTGAGGGTCGGTCACCGGCCACGGTCCGCACGCCGCCGCGCGTGGCGCTCGGGACCGCGGTGCTCGGCCTCACCACGG
The DNA here is from genome assembly GCA_009885595.1 of Myxococcales bacterium. Taxonomy (GTDB): domain Bacteria; phylum Myxococcota; class Myxococcia; order Myxococcales; family Myxococcaceae; genus Archangium_A. The sequence goes on from VFKJ01000269.1 coordinate 10,241, forward strand.
CCGCGGTCCTGTGGGCGGGGAACCAAATCGTCTACCTGCCGCCCCAGCCGGTGGCGCCGCGGCTCGCGGTGTCCTTCAAGCACCCCGGCGTGGTGGCGGAGAAGTGCCGCGCGCTGAGCGAAGAAGAGAAGGCGAAGCAGCCCGCCCACATGCGCCGCGAGACGGAGTGCGTGCGTGGGCGGCAGCCGGTGCGCCTGCGGCTCCTGGTCGACGGCCAGCTCGCCCTCGAGCGGACGTACGCCGCCGCGGGGCTCTGGGGCGACGGCAGCAGCGTGGCGCTCGAGGAGTTCGACGTGCCCGCGGGCAAACACGTGGTGTCCATCTCGCTTGGCGACACCGCCGACGAGTCGGAGTGGACGTACACCGACGAGCGCACGCTCGACCTCACCGTCGGCCGTCGCTCCACCATCCTGTTCGACCGCACCGCCGGCTTCAGCTGGCACTGAGGTGTCCCCAGAGGGTCGGGTGAGGGCCTGCCATTTCAGGTAAGAGGGCACGTCCGCGGGCGGTCCCGACGGAGAGGGTCAACGAATGAACCGGATTCAGTCTCTCAAGCCTCAAGGCTTTCTGTCGTTCGCCGAGGAGTTCCCTGCGGTCGAACTCGGGCCGCTCAATGTGTTCGTCGGACCCAACGGCAGCGGCAAGTCCAACTTGATTGAGGCTGCGCGGTTTCTCTCGCTCGCGCCCAACGGGCTCAGGCCATCGCTCACTCGGGGAGGCGCGAGGATTTCCGATTGGTGTTTCGAGGACGCGCAGACGGCGCGCGTAGAGGTGGTGGTCGGCGGGCCTCCGCGAAAGACGTCTCTTCGCTACGTCCTCGAGATCTGGAACGAATCGGACGTTCGGATCTGCTTCGAGACACTCGAGGAGCACGAGCCAGTGTCGACGAAATTGCGGCCCTATCTCAGCTACGAACGCGGAGAGGTCAGGCTCGCGCGGAAGAGCGGAAAGGAGCGGAAGGTCGTCGCGAAGGTCGACCCCTCACACCCCGTCATCGACCAGATCAAGGATGCCACCGAGTATCCGGAGATGGCCTGGATGCAACGCCAGCTCGCCTCTTGGCGATTCATCACCGAGGCGCACTTCGGAGGTCGAAACAACCCGTTGAGAGCTGCGCAGAGTTCATCGCAGCCCCAGGAACGGCTGCTGGACGATGGAAGGAACCTCCCGCTGATCATCAACGGGCTCCACCAGCGATCGGGCATGCGTCATGCCATCCTCAAGCACGTCCGCGAGGTGTACCCGTTTGTCGATCAAATCGAGGTCGACCTGAACATGGGTGAGACCCAGATCGTGTTCGTCGAGGAGAAGAAGGGCTCACGGACGCCTGCCGTCCGCCTCTCCGACGGAACGATGAGATGGCTCTTTCTGGGAGCGCTTCTGCTCGACGAGATGGACGACGCCCCCGTCTTCATTGACGAACCCGATCTCTCACTTCACCCGGACGCGATCATCCCTCTTGCACGGCTCCTCAAGAGCGCCAGTGAACGTCGTCAGATATTCGTCACCACACACTCGGATGCCCTCCTCACCGAATTCACGGCCACGCCCGAGGTCGTACAGGTCTTCGACCGGGTGAATCGATCGACGCGCGTGACACGACTCGATGCCAGAGAATTGAAGTCGTGGCTCGCAACCAACTCGCTCGGCGAGATTTGGAAGTCCGGACGAATCGGAGGCAATCGATGGTGAGCAAGGGGCGTCAGCGCGAGCGAGATCTCGAAGCTGCGCGGAGGGTAAGGCAAGGACCAGTCGTCTATGTCGAAGGGGGCGCAAAGGGCGAACTCTCGCGCACCGCCGCCCGAGCGTTCGGCGTGTTGTTCGAGCAACTCAACCTCCCCTTGAGCCCGAGGGTCATCGCCTGTGGTGGGCGGCGGGCGACCTACGACCGCTTCGCAGAACACGTGAGCGCCAGGTCAGGTGAGGTCGTGTTGCTGGTTGATTCCGAAGAGGTGCGTCAACTTGGGCATTGGGCCCACGTCGCGCAGCGTGTCGGAGACAAGTGGGCGCGGCCTCCCGGAGCGGCGGATCACGACCTCTGC
>VFKJ01001080.1 GCA_009885595.1 Myxococcales bacterium
AGCGCGTCGACGGCCGGCGGGTCAATCGCAAGACGATGGAAGCGCTGGTGCAGGCCGGCGCCTTCGACTTCGAGAAGCGCCACCGCAAGCAGCTCTTCGACACCGTGCCGATCGCGCTGGAGCGCGGCGCCTCCACCCAGCGGGACGCGCTGGTCGGCCAGTCGAACCTGTTCGGCGTGCTCGCGGCCTCCGCGCCCCCCGGGAAGGCCGCGCGCGATGACTACGCGGTCACCGAGCCGTGGACTGAGAAGGAGAAGCTCTCCGCGGAGAAGGCGTCGATCGGCTTCTACGTCTCAGGTCACCCGCTCGACGCCTACCAGAAGGAGCTGCGCCGCTACGCCCGTCCCATTCAGTCGGTGCAGCGCGCGCGGCGCGACGAGAAGATCACCATCGCGGGGATCGTCTCGGTGATGCGCGAGCGGCCCACCAAGACCGGCAAGCGCATGGCCTGGGTGACGCTCGAGGATCTCTCCGGCTCGGTGGAGCTGGTGGTCTTCCCCGGCAAGGAGGGCGGTCGCTCGATGATGGATCCGAAGACCGGCAAGTGGGGCAAGGGCGGCCCCAAGCCCGGCTACGAGCAGTGGGAGCACCTGCTCAAGAGCGACGACGCGCTGCTCGTCTCCGGCACCGTGCAGATGAGCCGCGACGAGGAGAACCCCCAGGCCGAGCTCATCGTCGACGACATCCAGTCGCTCAAGGAGGTCCGCGAGAAGCGGGTGAAGCGGCTCGAGCTGCGTCTGCACGTGGACATGGCGACCGACGAGAAGCTCGCGCAGTTGGCGGTGATCGCGAAGAAGCACGCCGGGGCCACCCCCATCGCGGTCGCGCTCCACATGCCCGGAGAGGCCGAGGCGCTGGTCGGCGGGACCAACTTGAAGGTGCAGGTCACGGACGAGCTGCTCGAGTCGGTTAATCGCCTCTTTGGCGCGCGCGTGGCAGAACCGGGCTAGTCCCCCTCTCCCCCGCGGGGGAGAGGGTCGGGGTGAGGGCTTACCTGGAGACCAAGTTGCACAAGCGAATCATCATCGCCTTGCTCGTGACAGTGGCCGCTCTCGCGCTGGCTGAAGATCCCAAGGCCAAAGCAGCCCGCGAAGAGCTCGAGCGCCAGCTCACCCAGATGGTCGGCAAGCAGCCGACCAAGGTGCGGGTCGACTTCATCGGGCTCGAAGATCCGAACTACCGCGTCGAAGAAGCGACCTTCGAGCTCGACGGCCGCACCCTCCGCGCGCCGCTCTTTACCCAGCTCTCCGATGAGGGCACGCACCTGGTGTGGAACGGTGACGTCACGCCCGGGAAGCACACCGTCAAGGTGCTGGTGGTGTTCTCCAACCAGGCCAGCATCGTGCTCAGCGACGAGGGTGGCTACAAGTGGAAGGTCGGCGGCGACGTCACCTTCGAGGTGAACTCGGGCATCGAAGTGCGCGTGCAGGTCACTCCGAAGCGCGATGACAAGCAGGCCGACGTCTCCAAGCGCTTCAAGCTCGCGCTCCCCGCGCAGCCGGTGATGATCGCCCAGCTCGACGACGGCACGATGCCCGACCCGATCGCCAAGCCCGTGATCGTGGCTGAGGTGGTCGACGCCGGGCCGACGGCCGAGCAGCTGGCTCAGGAAAAGAAGCAGCAGGCCGAGCTCGCCGCCGCGGAGAAGCAGCAGAAGGCGGCGGAGGCAGCCGAGGCGAAGAAGCAGAAGGCGGCGGAAGCGGCTGAGGCGAAGCAGGCCGCCGCAGAGGCGAAGAAGCAGAAGGCCGTCGAGGCCGCAGAGGCGAAGCGCGCGGCGCTGGCCGAGAAGAAGGAGAAGGCCGCCGCGGCCCTCGAGGCGAGGCGCGCCGCCGCTGAAGAGAAGAAGCGCGCCGCGCTGGAAGCCGCCGAGGAGAAGAAGCGCGCTGCCCAGGCCGCCCTCGAGGCGAAGAACAACCCGCCCGTCGCCGCCGTGGTCGATGCCGGTGAGCCCGTGGCCGCTGCCGAGCCGATCCTCGACGCAGGCGCGCCCGAGAGCGTCGACGCGGGCGAGGCCCTGGCGCTGGCGCCTGTCGACGCAGGGGTGCCTGCCCCGGTGGCCGCCGCTCCGGTCGCGGAGAGCGAAGGCCCCCCGTGGCTGCTCATCGGGATCGCCGGCGCAGTAGCCGCGCTCATCTTCCTCATCGTCGTCGCCCGGCGTCGCGCGCGTCCCCCCACGCTGGACGACTGACCTGCGCATAGCCTCTCCCTCCATGAAGCACGCAGTGCCGTTGTTGTTGCCGTTGCTGGTGGGATTGCTCTCCTCGTGCGACTGCGGGGGGCCGGTCGAACCCGACGCTGGCTCACCCGACGCCTCCGACCTCGAAGATGCGGGGCCCGTCGACGCAGGGGAGGCAGACGCCGGGGTGGACGCCGGCTTCGACGCGGGGGTGGATGCAGGGCGCGTCGACCCGGGCGACGGCGGCTGTCCCGTTCCCTCCGATGCCGGGCCGGTCTTCCGGCTGCGCGCGATGGCGGCCAACCTCACCAGCGGCAACGGGCAGTCCTACGATCCCGGAGACGGCGCGCGGATCATGCGGGGCGCTGACCCCGACATCGTGATGATTCAGGAGTTCAACTACGGCGCCCGCACGCCCGCTGACATCGGAGGCTTCGTGGCCGCGACCTTCGACGCCAGCTTCGCGTGGTACCGCGGGGTGGGGAACATTCCCAACGGCGTCATCAGCCGCTGGCCGATCCTCGCGCAGGGCGAATGGAGCGGAGAGTCGCCCGATCGCAACCTCACCTGGGCGCGCGTGGATCTCCCGGGCCCGAACGAGCTCTGGGTGATCTCGGTGCACCTGCCGACCACGAGCGCCACCTCCCGAAACACCGATGCGCGCACCATCGTCCGTCAGCTCGACGCCCTCGTCCCCCGGGGCGACTACGTGCTGGTCGGCGGAGATCTCAACACCAACACCCGCAGCGAGGCTGCCTTCACCACCTTCTCGGCGCGCTTCTCCACTTCGGGGCCGTACCCGGTCGATCAGTTCGACAACGAGGGCACCAACGCGAGCCGCAGCAAGCCCTACGACAACGTCTTCGCCTCGCCCTGCCTGGCGCGGCTCCAGCGGCCCACGGTGGTGGGCACCTCGCGCTTCGACGCCGGCCTGGTGATCGACACCCGGGACTACACGCCGCTCACCGACCTCGCGCCGGCGCTCCAGAGCGACTCCGCGGCGTCGAACATGCAGCACATGGGCGTGGTGAGGGACTTCTTCATTCAGCCCTGACTCGCCCCCCGAGGACTGGGCTACCGTCTCTCTCCATGAAGCGCGCGGTGCTGCTGGTGTTGTTCGGAGTCGGTGCGTCCTGTGGTCCCCCCGTGGTCGTGGTCGATGCGGGGCACGACTCGGGCATCGTCGCCGAAGACGCTGGTTCCGAGCTCGATGCGGGCGCCTTCGAGGACGCGGGCCCCCCGGATGCCGGCGAGCCCGACGCAGGTGAACCGGACGCCGGTGAGCTCGACGCGGGCCCACCCGATGCGGGTGAAGCGGACGCTGGCGAGTTCGACGCAGGCGTCGACGCGGGCCTGAGCCCGGGCTTCGACGGCGGCCCCCGCCCCCCGTTCGACGCAGGCGTGTGTCCCGCGCCTTCGGGCATCGGGCCGGCGTATCGGCTGCGCGCGATGGCGGCCAACCTCACCAGCGGCAACAACCAGTCCTGGGACCCAGGCCACGGCGCGCGGATCATGCAGGGCGTCGACCCCGACGTGGTGATGATCCAGGAGCTCAACTACGGCGTCAGCCGCAACTCCACGGACAACAGCGGCATCACCACCTTCGTGGCGCAGACCTTCGACGGCGGCTTCGCCTACACCCGGGGGCTGGGCGGCGCCGGCATGATCCCCAACGGCATCATCAGCCGCTGGCCGATCCTCGCTGGCGGCGACTGGGACGACACCCGGGTGACGAACCGCGAGTTCACCTGGGCGCGCATCGACATCCCCGGCCCCAACGATCTCTGGGCGATCTCCGTGCACCTGCTCACCTCGAGCCCGGCCACGCGCGCGGCCGAGGCGCTCGAGCTGATCGGCTTCATCAACACGAACATCCCCGATGGCGACTACCTGCTGCTGGGCGGCGACTTCAACACCGGCTCCCGCACCGATCCGAACCCGGACGGAGGCATCGGTGAGACCGCCTTCGACGTCTTCGCGCAGCGCTTCTTCGTGCTCGGCCCGCACCCCGTCGATCAGACAGGCAACGAGAACACCAACACCAACCGCAACAAGCCCTACGACAACGTGCTCGCCTCGCCCTGCCTGGCGCAGCTGCAAGGGCCGACCACGCTGGTCAGCTCGACCTACACCTGGGGCGCGGTGATCGACACCCGCCTCTACAATCCGATCTCCGACCTCGCGCCTTCGCTGGCGACGGACTCAGCTGCGACCGGGATGCAGCACATGGGCGTGGTGAAGGACTTCTTCATTCAGCCCTGAACCTCCGCGCCCGGCGCTCTCCGGGTGGATGGAAGCTCTCCACCGTGACGTCGCGGCCGTCGCTCTTGAAGGTGATGGCGCCCTCGAGATCGGTGCGGTGGCAGGCCGCGCCCACCGCCCGCCAGCGCTTCACCACCTCGGCCCGCGGGAAGTCGAAGCGGTTGTGCCGGCCCACGCAGAACACCACGTGCCGGGGCGAGGTCTTCCTCACCAGCTCCGCGGTCGAGCTGGTGTCGCTGCCGTGATGGCCTGCCTTGACCACGGTGACCTGGCGCAGCGGCAGCATCGCCTCGCCCGCGGCCTCCACGTCTCCCAGCAAGAGGAAGGTCACCTCGCCATGGCGCACCAGCAGCACGATCGAGCGATCGTTCTCCCCCTCCAGCTGTGAGCGATCGAGCGGGGGCCCGAGCACCTCGATGCGCGCGGCTCCCAGCTCGAGCGACGCTGAGCCCGCCTCCTGTTCTTCCAGCTGTGCGTCTCCCGCCGCGGCCACCAGCTCTTCGACCAGCGGACCTTCGCCCACGTCTGCGGGGAGCCAGAGGCGATCGGTCGGCACCTCCTCGAGCGTGGTGATCAACCCCAGCGCGTGATCCGGGTGCGCGTGCGTCAGCACCGCGAGGTCGAGCCGGCTGATGCGCTGCTGCCGGAGGAAGGGGATGACGAAGCGCCGCCCGGTGTCGTGCCCCTGGGGAACGCCGCCGCCGTCGATCAGCGCGTGGTGACCCTCGGAGCTGAGCACCACCGCGTCTCCATGACCGACCGCGAGGAAGGTGACGCGGAGCGCGTCCGTCCTCGCCGGCCCGCCCAGGTGCAACGCCAGCGCCGCGGGGGCGGCGAGCGCGAACAGCCTCCAGCGGCCCTTCAAGAACACCAGCGCCAGCAAGCCCAGCCACCACCCCGCCAGCAGCCAGGCGCTCGCGGTGGGCAGCCGCGCCGTCGCGCCGGGGAGCTCGGCGAAGGTCTGCGCGATGAACACGAAGGCGCGCGAGAGCTGGATCCCCACCCACAACACCGGCACCGAGAGCGGCGGCCACGCCACGTGCACCGCCGCGCCAGCCGCCGCCACCACCGTGAGCAGCCCGGAGAGCGGCATGGTCACCACGTTCGACACCAGCCCCGCGAGGCTCACCCGCTGGAACGCCATCAGCACCAGCGGCGCGGTGGTGAGGGTGACCGAGAGGCTGGCGGCGAACGTCTGCACCGCCGCCTCTCTCCAGCGCGCCAGGCGCAAGCGCCATCCTGTCTGGGTCGCGGGCGAGGGCGGGTCGAGGGGGATGGCCGCGCGAAGGGTGGGCGAGAGCAGCACCAGCGCCGCCACCGCCAGGAACGAGAGCTGGGTGGAGAGATCGAACGGCGCCGCCGGATCGACGACCAGCATCACCAGCGCGGCGGTCGCCACGGCGTTGAGCGGATCGCTGCGGCGCCGCACCAACCACGCGCCCAGCACCAGGCTGCACATCAGCGCCGAGCGCACCGCCGGCCCCTGCCAGCCGGTGAAGAGCACGTAGCCCCACACCAAAGGCAGGGCGAGGGGCACCGCGAAGGCCCGCGGATCGGTCAGCCGCAGCCGGGTGCTCATCCGGCGCGAGAGCAGGAAGCGCAGCAAGGCGAAGAGCGAGAACGCCAGCACCGCCACGTGCAGCCCGCTCACCGAGAGCACGTGCGCCAGGCCGCTGCGGGCGAAGGCGTCTTCGAGATCGTCACCCAGCTCTGCGCGCTGCCCGGCCGAGAGCGTCAGCAGCAGCGCCGCCGCCGCGCCGTCTTCGGTGAGCCGGTGGGTGTCCGCCGAGAGAGAACGGTGCTCGCCCCGCAGCCACCGCCGCCAGCCCGCCGCGGGCGTGAGCACCACCAGCCGGGCAGGGGAGTAGCCGCCGCTCACCGGCTGACCGCGACGCCACGCCCACTCGCTGCGGTTCCACTCGCCGGGGTTCGCCGCGGCCTGCACGTGCTTGAGCTTCGCTTCCACCCGCACCAGCTGGCCTGGCAGCACCGCGGGCCCCCCCTCGGCGGAGAGCGCCGCCTTGAAGCGCAGCGGAGCGCCGTCGACCCGGGCGACGTCGAGGGTGAAGGCATGCTCGGAGACGTTCTCCACCAGCCCTTCCAGCGTCACCTTCACGCCCGTGGGCGGCCGCGGCACCTCGGCGCTGAGCTCGCCCAGGCCCGCGCCCAGGCACAGCGACGCGAGCAGGCCGCTGAGCACGCCGCCCAGCCGCGCACCCCGAAGCCACGCCGCGAGCAGCGCCAGCAGCGACCCCAGGAGCCAAACGAACCACGGCACGTCGACGAGCGGCCCGAAGACCACGCCCAGCAGACACGCCAGCACCGGAAAAACAGCCGGACGATTGCCCAGCGCCCACCACGACCAGCCCATAGACCTTCCCCCTCGCCCAAAACCCTGGGAGAGCGTGGGGGATGTGCGACTTTGTAGTCAAGCCCAAGGTGTGATAATGATGGTCCTTCACTTGTCTGAAATCTCGAAAAAGACGAGTGCTTTCCCGTAGTTAGAGGTGCAGATGTTCAAGCCAGGTGACAAGGCGGTCTATCCGGGGCACGGCGTGGGTGAGGTCGTTGGAATCGAGCACACGGAAGTGGCCGGCCAGCGCCAGTCCTTCTACGTGCTCAAGATGCTCGAGAAGAACGGCGGGCGGTTCCTCATCCCCATCAACAAGATCGGCCAGGTCGGGCTGCGCGAGATCATCTCCGAGGACGACGTGCGTCAGGTCTACGCAATCCTCAAGGAGAAGGACATCTCGGTCGACTCCACCACCTGGAACCGGCGCTACCGGGAGTACATGGAGAAGATCAAGACGGGCTCCGTGTTCGAGATCGCCGAAGTGCTGCGCGATCTGTACCTGCTCAAGGGCGACAAGGACCTCTCGTTCGGCGAGCGCAAGATGCTCGACACCGCGCGCTCGCTGCTGATCAAGGAGCTCGCGTTCGCCAAGGGCGTCACCGAGCAGGACATCGAGAACGACCTGAAGAAGATCTTCAACATCCCGGAGAACCCTCCCAAGATGTCCGAGATCACCGAGAAGCCCGACAAGAAGAAGAAGGTCGAAGAGCCCAAGAAGACCGAGTGAGTTGAGCTCGTTTCTGCTGCTTTGAGCCCCGGTTGCGCTACAGCGCGACCGGGGTTCTCCATTTCATGAGCGACACGCCCGAACGACTCCCGCCCGACGAGCTCACCGCTGATCGCGAGAAGCTGATCGCCCAGATGGAGCGGGATCTGGCGCGGCCCCGGGTGGGCCTGCTGCCTCCGGTGGCGGTGCTGGCGATGGTGGCCGGCCTCTCGCTGGCCTGGTGGATGCGCAGCGACGCGCAGTACTTCTTCTCGTCACGCGATCCGATCGAGCTGGGGGCCGAGGGCGACTACCACCTCGAGCGCGCGGTCTCGAATCGCTACGCGCAGGTGCACGGCGTTCCCACGGTGCGCGGCTGGTACGTGCAGGAGAATGACGGCAGCTTCGTGGTGCTGGGGATCAACGACACCAGCCTGCTGGTCAAGCGCGTCACCTTCGAGGACGAGAACCGTCGGCTGTCCGACGGGAAGCGCCCCCAGCCCCGGCAGAACCCGTTCTTCGCGCGCGGGCGGCTGCTCTCCCGCGCCGACGCAGAGAAGTACGAAGACGTGTTCCGCGAGCACGAGCAGTGGAGCGGGGCGCCGGCGAAGTGGCTGCTCCTGGCCGAGCAGCCCCCGGGGAAGGACTTCAGCAGCGTGGCGATGTTCGCCTTCGTGCTGCTGTTCTCAGTGGTGAACGCCTGGCTGTTCGTTCGCGGGCTGACGCTCAAGCGCCGATAACGGTCTCCCTCGAGGGAGAGGCTCCTCAATCGAAGGCGGGGGCTGAAGACTGGCGCCCCGTGGTCAATTCAAGCAGGCCTCTCAGCGCGCGGCTGCCGTCGCTCACTTCACTCTGCTTCGTGATGGTCAGCGTGCGCTCGGGTGTTGCGGATACTGCCACGAACGCGAACTATTGGAGACCAGCACTCCGAAGTCGTTGTGCTTCCGTGCGGCAACGTCAACTGCGGAGCGAAGACGGTTGTTTGTGGCAGTATCCGCAACAGCCG
>VFKJ01000779.1 GCA_009885595.1 Myxococcales bacterium
CGCGCTTCCCCATCGCCGCCTTCTCCTTCAGCACCGGCTCAGCCCTGGGCGCGCGCATGACGGGAGCAGGCGGGGGCGGCGGCGGCGCGGCAGCCACCACGGCCTGCGGCGGGGCTGGCTTCGCCGGCGGCCGGGGCATCGCCATCGGCCGCCCCGGAGGCGCGGGCGCCATCTGGGGGACCGCCCCGCCCCGCATCCGCACGGCCCCGCCCATGGGGGCGGCATCGGCCACCATGTTGCGCTCGTCTTCCTCGACCATCAGCGACTGCCCGTCGAACATCGCCAGGGCGCGGCGCGCCTCGTCCTGCTCGCGGTTGAGGAAGTCGGCGACGTTGATCAGCCCGAAGCGGCGCCAGCCCTGGGTGCCCAGCAGCAGGTCGACGGCGAGCTTCGCCTTCGGGTTCTTCGCGTCGAGGTACACGTGGGCGTCGGCGAGCTCGCGCACGTCGTCCTCGAGGAACACCATCACGGGCAGGTTGGGCGCCTGCTCCCGCTTCTCGATCAGCTCCTGGATGGAGTCGTCGGTGACGGTGAGCCCGACGAACGCGGCGGCGGGCTTGCCGTCGACCAGGGTCTTGAGCTTGAGCGAGACGGGCGCACCCGGCACGTAGCGCGCGCGATCGGCCTGGAGCTCGATGGAGAGGTTCTTCTTCGCCTGCCGGAACACCAGCCGCTCAGCCAGCGGCGTGCCGTCCTTCGCCCACACGGTGGCGACCAGCACGCCCTCGGCGTCCTTCGCGTCGAGGCTCACCTCGCTGCCGCCCTGCTTGCGCGCGTCGACCTGCACGGTGGACAGCTCGACGTCGCGCTGGCGCAGGGTGACCTTCACCACGCGGTCGCCGGTCCACGCCACGGTGAGCTTCACGGGCTGATCAGCCGGGGTGAGCTCTGCGGCGCTGATCATCGTGGCGCCGTCGTTGACCGACGCGGGGAGCTTGACGGTCTTCTTCACGCTCGCGGGCTCGGTGACCTTGAGCGTGTACGACTCGCCCCTCAGGGGCTGAAGCTGGAAGCGGCCGCGGCCCTCGTGCTCGGTGCGGAAGGTGGCGACCTCTTTCCCCTTCGAGTCGATGATGACGCCCGCGATGTCGGCGGGCTTCTGCGAGAGGGTGCGCGCCTCGAGGTAGACGCGGTTGGGGAGGCCGGCGACGAGGTCTCCGCCTTCGGGGAAGAGGTTGATGTCGAACGAGGTGACGAGCAGCGGGATGGTCTTCGTCGCGGTCTCGATCACGCCGCCGTCTTCGATGGTGAAGGCGATGGTGCCCTCGCCGCGCTCGATGCTGCCGGGGAGCTTCAAGGCCACGGTGCAGCGGCCCTTCTCGTCGAGCGAGCACGGCGCCCTCGCCACGTCCGCGCCGTCGACGCGCGCCACCGCGGTGATCTTCGCGCCCTTCGGGATGCCGCCTTCGGCGCGGGTGGTCTCGAGCGTGGCGCTCAGGGTGTCGCCCTGGCCGTAGCCGTCGCGCCCGAAGGTGATCTGACTCTTGAGGCGGGGCGCGCGGTACACGCGCACGTCGAACTTCCGCTCCCCCGGCGCGTGGCCGTAGGCGCCCGCCGCGGAGAGGGTGAACTCGCCGCCGGCCTGGCCTTCCGGCACCACCCAGGAGAAGCCGAACGCGCCGTCGGTCACCTGCGACTGGCCCGCGGTGATGGTCTCGCCCTTGGGGCCCTTGATGGTGACCTGCGCGTACTGGCCGTTGGGCGCGGGCACCCGCGTCTTGGCCTCGAGCACCACGCCGCGCACGTAGACGGTCTCGCCGATCTTGTAGATGGGCTTGTCGGTGGAGACGTGGGTCAGGTACCGGGTCGGCCCTCCCACGCGCTGGGTGGTGATGGGGTCGACGACCTGGTTCGAGCCGGCGGTGAGGAAGAGGCAGACGGCCCCGACGGAGAGCAGACGAATGACGTGCATGGTGGTTCCTTCTCGGGTGAGCGCGATGTGGAACGGCTGGGGACGCACTCTGGTCTGCGCCACGTGACTTCACGAGCCGAATCAAGAGCTTGACCGGTATCACGGCTGTCCTTTGGGGGAGCGGGAGAGAAGGCTACGTTCCGCGCGATGAACGACTTGATCAGCGCGAAGGAAGCGCTTGCCGACCTCCCGGCCGACATCGCCGACAGCCCGCTCTTCAACGCCGACCTGGCGCCGGTGCCGCTCGCGCGCCGCAACTGGACCACCTACAACTTCGCCGCGCTGTGGATCAGCATGGCGCACTGCATTCCCACGTACATGATGGCCGGCGGCCTGGTGGCGGTGGGCATGAACTGGTGGCAGGCGCTGCTCACCATCGGCCTGGGCAACGTCATCGTGCTGGTGCCCATTCTGCTGAACGCGCACCCGGGCACGAAGTACGGCATTCCCTTCCCGGTGCTGGCGCGCTCGTCGTTCGGCACGAAGGGGGCGAACATTCCCGCGGTGCTGCGCGCGATCGTCGCGTGCGGGTGGTTCGGGATTCAGACCTTCATCGGCGGCGAAGCGGTGAAGACCTTCGTGGAGGCGCTGTGGCCTGGCTACGCCACCCTCGCGCAGGGCGTGTCGTTCCTGGGGCTCTCGGTGCCGTCGGCGATCACCTTCCTCATCTTCTGGGCGCTCAACATCTTCATCATTCTGCGGGGGATGAACGCGGTGCGGGTGTTCGAGAACTGGGCCGCGCCGCTGGTGCTGGTGATGGCGGCCGCGCTGCTGATCTGGGTGGTCGACCGCGCAGGCGGCGTGGGGCCGATGCTGCAGCAGCCCTCGCGCTTCGGCTCGGTGGGCGAGTTCTGGAAGGTGTTCATTCCTTCGCTCACCGGCATGGTGGGCTTCTGGGCCACCCTCTCGCTCAACATTCCGGACTTCACCCGGTTCGGGAAAGGTCAGCGCGAGCAGATGCTCGGTCAGACGCTCGGGCTGCCGACCACGATGGTGGTCTTCTCCGCGATGGGCGTGGTGATCACCAGCGCGGCGCAGTCGCTGTTGCGCGGCGTCGACGCCAGCAAGCTGTGGGACCCGGTGGTGATCCTCTCGCACCTCACCTCGCCGCTGCCGCCGCCGGGCATGGAGTTGCCGCTGATCGAGAGCGCTGGGGTGCGGTTGCTGGTGGCGATCATCGCGCTGTTCGGCGTGGCGGTGGCCACCATCTCGGTGAACATCGCGGCCAACGTGGTGAGCCCGGCGAACGACTTCGCCAACCTGGCGCCGCGGTTGATCAGCTTCAAGATGGGCGGGGTGATCACCGGCGTGCTCGGCATCTTGATGATGCCGTGGAAGTTCCTCGCGACTGCCGACACGTACATCTTCAATTGGCTGATCGGCTACTCGGCGCTGCTGGGGCCGATCGCAGGCATCATGGTGATGGACTACTGGGTGCTGCGGAAGCAGGAGCTCGACGTCGCGGAGCTCTACCGGCCCAGGGGCAAGTACGCTGGGTTCAACCCGGCGGCGATAGTCGCGCTCGTCATCGGCGTGCTGCCGAACGTGCCCGGGTTCCTCAAGAGCGCGGGCTTCATCACCGGCGAGAGGAACTTCTTCGATGAGATCTACGTGTACGCGTGGTTCCTCGGGTTCGGGCTCTCTGCGGCGCTGTATGTGGGGTTGATGAAGGCGATGCCGAAGAGGGCGTGAAGCAGAACGGCCCTGCTCAGCGAGGGCCGAGCTCGTTCGGGGGTGTCACCCGGGCGCTCCACGAAATCCTCGGAGGTCCTCGACCCTCCCTCTGTGACCGTGGCAAAAGGCCCCCATGCCCTCCATCACCGTGAAGCGCGGTATCCAGTTCCGTCCGGAGCTGTACAGCCAGGCCGATCACTCGCAGTGGTTCGACGCCGTCGGCAAGGAGCTCGAGCTCCGTGGCGTCACCCTCAAGGTCGGCGAAGGCGCCGCCGCGAAGCTGGTGAAGGACGGCCCCAGCCTCAAGGCCGCGATGAAGGAACTGCAGACCCAGGCCACCACCGCGAACACCCCGCTGCGCATGTACCTGAGCGACCTCACCCAGGCGATCGACGACGTGGTGAAGGGCGACGCCACCATCGCGACCGGCGACTCGTTCGACTTCTCCAAGGGCAGCAACCTCTCGAAGGCGCTCGGCCTCGACGACACCGTGCGCTCGAACTACGCGTCGACCTACTCCACCGACTACGGCAAGGCCGCGAAGCTGAAGCCCGAGGCCTCGCTGGTCATCGACGGGCTCACCCTGCAGGCGAAGGCCCCGCCCGCGCCGATGGACCTCTCCAAGGTGCCGCACATGAGCACCGAGTCGCTCAAGGGCGCCTCGGTCGCCTACGGCCGTGACGGCGAAGAAGTGGAAGACACCCGGGTGATCACCGGCCTCACCAAGGAGCAGACGGTGGCGCTGGCGAGCAACGCGCTCAACGACCTCCAGCGCCCCAAGGCCGCCGCCGGCCTGACGCTCGGCCGCGCGCCCCTCGACGAGATGGCGTGGGACAGCGACTCGCACGCGCTGCGCCGCGCGAACCCCTACGTCTCCTTCACGCTCGACGATCGCAGCTACGAGGTGAACCCGAACAACGGCCAGCCCCGCGTCGGCGTGGGGCGCGACTTCTTCTTCGACACCTTCCTCGCGAAGAAGGACCTCGCCACCGGCGCGCTGACCAAGGACCTGCAGAAGGCCGACCTGATGTACCGCACCCGCATTCGCTACGGCTCCGACAAGGACCCCCTCGCCGGCACCCGCGTGCTCATCGGCATGAAGGAAGGCACGGCGATCGACGCCGACGGCACCAAGCACGCGCGGAAGATCGACAGCCGCACCGACAGCGCCACGCAGGAGATCTTCGACTCGCTCACCGCGTCGGCGACCACCGGGAAGCTGGGCGCCGCCTGGGGCTCGTACTCCGCCAACAGCGTCGCCCCCGCGGCCGCCTCGATGTACCGGGTCGCCGTGCAGAAGGGCATCACCGACAACGTGGGCGGCGAGACCGGCGTGCTCGCGATGGAGCCCGGCGCGGTGGCCCGGCAGATCCGCGGCCGCTTCCACCTCGACGAGACCAACCAGAGCGCGCTGCTCGAGGGCTTCCGCACCTGCGGCGAGCCGAAG
>VFKJ01000150.1 GCA_009885595.1 Myxococcales bacterium
CACCGAAACGCCCGGCACCGAAGAAACTGCGAAGCCCGCAGAAGCCGAAGACGAGGAGCCGAAGCGCGAGCCCTTCACGCCTTCCTTCCTCGCGCCGGGGCTGCCCCTCTGGAAGCGGCTGCTGTTGATTCCGTACACGATCTTCCTCCAGGACATTCCCGACTCGCCGCCGCCTGACGAATCGACCGGGGAGATTCCTGACTGGGTTCCCCAGGCGAACAACATTCCCTTCGGCCCGTGGATTGGGCTCGCGGGCATCGAGATCATGCTGCTGGGTCCCTCGATCGTCGACGCGCTGGCCACCACGCAGTGGCGGCTGCTCGCGGAGATCGTCTTCGGTCGCTAAAGTCCGCGAGGATGCCGCCCGTGTCAGCCCAAGGCAGGACCGCGCTCGAGCGCGCGAAACGCGTGGTGGTGAAGATCGGCACCAACGCGCTCACCAACACCACGGGGCGCTTTCATCGGCCGCACTTCGAGCGGCTCGCGAACGAGCTGCTGCAGCTGGCGAAGACGCGCGAGCTCGTCATCGTCTCCTCCGGGGCGATCGCGCTGGGCGTGGAGCGGCTCGGCCTCGCCGCCAAGCCCAAAGACATCCCCGGCAAGCAGGCGTGCGCGGCGGTGGGCCAGAGCCGGCTGATGCGCGCCTGGGAAGAAGCGCTCGCGCCGCGAATCGTCGCGCAGGTGTTGCTCACGCACTCCGACGTGCAGGACCGGCGGCGCTACTTGAACGCGCGGCACGCGCTCGAGCGACTCATCAGCGATCACGTGGTGCCGGTGATCAACGAGAACGACACGGTGTCCGTCGACGAGATCAAGTTCGGCGACAACGACACCCTGGCGGGGCTGGTGGCCGGGCTGGTGAGCGCGGACGCGCTGGTCATCTTGAGCGACGTCGACGGGCTCTACGACGCCGACCCACGCAAGCACCCCCACGCGAAGCGCATCGAAGAGGTGACCACCGTGACGCGCGCGATGATGGCGGCGGCGGGCGCGAGCGGCTCCGCGGTGGGCACGGGCGGCATGGCCACCAAGCTGCGCGCCGCCCAGCAGGTCACCGAGCTCGGAATTCGCTGCGTCATCGCCGCGGGCCAGCGCCCGGGCACCCTCACCCGCGTGTTCGAGGGCGCGAACGAAGGCACGCTCTTCGAGCCGCAAGAAGGCAAGCGCGACGCCCGCCACGCGTGGATCGCCCATGCGCTGAAGGCGAAGGGCACCCTGGTGGTCGACGCGGGCGCGCGCGCGGCGGTGCTGGAGAGGAAGAAGAGCCTGCTGCCGTCGGGCATTCGCGAGGTGAAGGGCAACTTCTCTCACGGAGATCCGGTCGACCTCGCCGACGAGCACGGCGAGGTGTTCGCGCGCGGGCTGGCGGCCTACGGCGCCGACGAGCTGCGCAAGCTCGCCGGCAAGCGCACCCAACAGATTGAAGCCGCGCTCGGGTATCGCGGGCTTGACGAAGCCGTGCATCGAGACGATCTCGCGATGCTGTGACGCGCGTCATTTCTCTGACGGAACCAACAAATCGACCGCGTCAAGGTGGTGCGGGCCTTGTTTGAAATGCGCGTGCGCGGTTTCGTCTCTCTCGCCTCGCGGAGGGCCGACCCGAATGCAGCGTGCGACGGTACCAAGCGTGAAATCGATGGAAGAAGCGGGTGACGCGCTGCTGGAGCGCGCCATCGATCCCGAGCGATGGATGCTCCCGGGGCGGCGCGTGACGGTGGACAACACCTGTCGCGTCGGCTCGGTGCACGTCTGCGCCTCGGTGGACGTGACACCGACCCTGGAGACCTACATTCGCGTCAGCTTCAAGGGGCCGAAGCTCTCGCCCATGCAGGCGGCCGAGCTGCTGGAACAGTTCACCTCTGTGCGCTTCACCTTCATTCCGAACATCGAGTGGTTCGTGGAGATCGACGCCCGGCAGTGGATTCACTTCTCCCGGCCGTACACGCGCCCCCGACTGCAGGCCTGAGGCAGTGATGTCGCGGTGTTTCCCTCTCCCCGCTGCGCAGAGAGAGGGAGACACCGCGACATCACTGCCTCAGGCCTGCAGTCTGGG
>VFKJ01000493.1 GCA_009885595.1 Myxococcales bacterium
TCCCCAGATGACCTCAGGTCTGCGACGACCGCGCAATGGGGATGAGCCGGGTCTATCTTGAAGACCATGAGCCCCAGGAAACTCCCGCCCGCGCCGCCTTCCGTGGAAGACGCCGGCGGTGCCCCCCGCTTCGGAACCTTTCAGGGCGCCCTCGACGTGGTCGATCTCTCCCGGCTGCGCGGCAGCTATCAGCCCAACCGCCTCGACCGGCTGCGGATGCACAAGAAGTGGCTCTACGGCTTCATCGCCACGCGCGAGGTGGCGGCGCTCTTCGCGGTGGTCGACCTCGGGTACACCAGCAACGCCTTCGCGCTCGCGCTCGACTTCGCCTCGGGCCGGGTGCTGGCAGACGTGGGGGTGCTGGGGCTGCCTGCGCCGATGGTGAAGGTGAACGATCACCCCGGAGCCGGCCTCGAGGTCGCCTTCCGTCGCCCCGACGCGAAGTTCAAGGCGTGGCGCACCTTCGGTGACGAGCGCTTTCACGGCCACGTGCGCCTCGGCCTCAACGCACCGTTCGTGAAGCCGAAGCTCGATCTGACGTGGGACCTGCTGGCCGCGGGCGCGGCGCCTCCGCTGACGGTGATCGCGCCGGTCGACAAGGCCGTCGTGAACGTCACGCAGAAGTGGGCGGGGCTGCTGTCCTTCGGGGCGCTCGAGGCGGAGGGCCGGCGCTACTCGCTGGACGGTGGCGTGGGCGGCCTCGACTACACCCACGGCTACCTCGCGCGCGAGACCGCCTGGCGCTGGGCGTTCGTGTGCGGGCGGCTCGACGACGGCACGCCCATCGGCCTGAACCTGGTGGAAGGCTTCAACGAGTCACGCGACGACGTGAACGAGAACGCGCTGTGGCTCGGCAACGAGCTCATTCCACTCGGCCGCGCGCGCTTCACCTGGAACCGCAGCGCGGTGCTCGATCCGTGGCAGGTGCGCACGGACGATGGGGCCATCGATCTCCGCTTCACGCCGTGGGCCGCGCACCAGGAAGTGCTCGACCTCAAGCTCATCAAGAGCAGCTTCAAGCAGCCCGTGGGGTTGTGGTCGGGCGAGGTGAAGGTCGGCGACCACGTGTACGTGCTCAAGGACGCGCCGGGGGTGGCCGAAGATCAGTCGGTGCTGTGGTGAGCTTTGGGGCGATCTTCCTGCTCGCGCTCGGGTTGGCGATGGACGCGACCGCGGTCGCCGCGGCGCGGGGGCTGGCGACCCCGAAGATCCTGCCCAAGCACGTGTTCCTGGTGGCCGCGTACTTCGGCGGCTTCCAGGCGCTGATGCCGCTGGTGGGCTGGGCGGTGGGCAGCCGCATCGGGCCGCTGGTGCAGGCGTGGGATCACTGGATCGCCTTCGTGCTGCTCGCGCTCATCGGCGGGAAGATGTTGTGGGAAGCGCGAGGGGACGACGACGAAGACGAGCCGAAGCCCGCGACGGATCTCTACGGGATGAAGGTGATGCTCGTGCTCGCGGTGGCCACCAGCATCGACGCGCTCGCGGTGGGGGTGACGTTGCCGATGCTCGACGCCCCGCTGGTGCTCTCGCTCGTCACCATCGGCGTCACCACCGCGGTGCTGAGCGCGCTGGGCCTGTTCGCGGGGCGGCGCTTCGGCGCGATGCTGGGAAAGCGGCTCGACGTGGCAGGCGGGCTGGTGCTGATTGGGCTCGGCGTGAAGATCCTCGTCGAGCACCTTCGCGGGGAGTGACGCCTCAGTGGGGCGTCAGCTTGAACAGCGCCAGCAAGGTCGCGTGCCCATCGATCATGAGCTTTTCGAGTTTGTCGAAGCGAGCCTCCAGCCGGTCGAAGCGAGCGTCCATCCGGTCGAAGCGAGCGTCCATCCGGTCGAAGCGCGCGTCCACCTGCTCGAAGCGCGCCTCCGTCCGAGCCTCCAGCCGGTCGAAGCGCGCGTCCACCTGGTCGAAGCGCGCGTCCACCTGATCGAAGCGCTCGTTCACCGCCTCGGAGAGGTCAGCGAGGCGCTGATGCAGGTACCGGGTGTCCTGGCCGAGGACCTCGAACTGAATGCTCAGCCGCTCGATCGCCGCCTTCATCGA
>VFKJ01000117.1 GCA_009885595.1 Myxococcales bacterium
GCAGAAATACCGCGGTGCTGCGGGATGGGACAAGGTCAGCTCGTTGGCCCTCTCCCCGACCCTCTCCCCCGCGGGGAGAGGGGGCCAGTTCGCTCGAGTCATTCGCCGCTCATCGCCTTCATCGCGTCTTCCAGTTGCTCGAGGAGTTTCGGATCGATGCCCTGAACGCTCAGGTCCGCCGCGCCGAGATCCTCGTCGCCGTGCACCTCGTTCCACCAGCGCTGCCGCAGCGACTCCAGCTTCCGGGCCAGCAGCGGGTTCTGCTTTCCCATCAGCTCCGTCAGCGTCTTCCCCGTCACCCAGCGGTACCGGTGCTCCGCCACGTAGGTCTTCAGGCCCTTGAGCCACGCCTCGTCGCCCACCAGCTTGCGCTGCTCGTCGAACAGCAACGGCGCCTTCCCGTAGATCAACGCCGCGTATTCCCGGTTCGACGCGTACTCGTGCGTGGGCCGGTTCGCTTTTCCATCCGTGCCCCCCAGCATCCGGTGCAGCTGGTAGGCCGTCTTCAGCTGCCCGTCTCGCATCTGCTGCGCGGCCGCGCGCCCCTGCCGCCACTCCAGCAGCAACAACGCCAGGTGCTGCGTCAGCGCCTCGTCAGCCACCGGCTCGGCGATGGGATCGCTGCCCACCAACATCGCCGTGTACTGGTGCGCCAGCTCGTGATCGATCGTGAACTCGAGCGTGTGCTTCATCAGGGTGGTGAGCATCGGGCCCAAGAGCGCCTGCGCCACCGCCGCCTGCTCCGGTGGGAGGCCGAGCGCCTCGAGCGGATCCGTCTGGCCCGAGAGAAGCCCCGCCGACACCGTCACCAGCCCCGGGAACTCCATGCCGCCTGCGCCGTTCACCAGCCGCATCTCCACCACCCGCAGCGTCTTGAACGGGTAGGGCCCGAGCTTCGACTCCAGCAACTCGAGGGACTTCGCGGTTTGCTCGGTGACGACCTTGCCGTCGCCGAAGAGCACCGCTTCCACCAGGACCTCGCCCACCTGCTTCGTCGTCACCTTCGCGTTCTTCAGCAGCAACACCGGGAGCTCGCGCGCGGCGGCCACCGCGTAGGCGAAGCGGACCTTGCCGCTCCCCGTCGGTACCTCGCCCACCGCCTGCCCGTTCGAGACCGCCCGCCAGGCTGAGGGCACCACCACGCTCACGATGAAGTTCGACGGGTCGAAGCTGCCCAGATCGCCGATGCCCGAGGGGCCTTCGAACAACTTGCCCCCGCGCTCCGGCGGAATCATCGGCATCAAGCCAACCAGGGCCATCACGTCGTCACCTGAGGAGAAGGCCCCGTAGTCGCCGCCTGGCGCGTCTTCCTGCAACGCGGAGAGGCCCGTCGCGCTCTTCGGCAGCTTCGGGACTTTGGCTTTCAGCTCGACCTCCACCGTCACCTGGTCGCCTTTCTGCGCGTCGACCTTCACCCGGTAGAGCGAGGGGTCGGGCTGCGCGAGGCCCATCGATTTTCCGTTCACCTTCGCGTTGGAGAGCGTGACCGCGCCCGGGTGGTTCGCGTTGGGCGTGCAGCGCAGGTAGAGGTCCGTCAGGGCCGTCTTCGGGGTGAGGGTCAGGGAGACTTTGCCCGTCACGGTGCGCGCGTCGGGGTCGATGGTGAAGTCGCCGCGGTAGAGGGGGAGCAGGGTGGCGTCGCCGAGGACGGCTTCGACGCGGGCTCGCTCGCCGGTGCGCAGCGAGGTGAGCGCGATCTGGGCTTCTGGGGACAGATCGGCGGCGAAGGCGGGCAGGGCGAGCAGGAGCACGCTCGCGATTGGCACCGCGGCGAGGCACCTTTGCCAATTCGTGCGGCAGCGACGCTTCAGGTTTGAACGCTCCCCTTCGAGGGCTTCGAGAAGATGACGGCCTCCCGGTACAGCCTTCGCACCGGCTCGGCTTCCCGTTCGCGGCGTTCTCGGTGAGCTCTTCCCTGGAGCTTTGGCCATGCGACCTCGAATAATTCCATGGAGACCTCAACCGCCCTGCGGGCGAGCGCTCGACGCTCTCGAGGGGTTGGCGGGGCCATGCGGGCACCTTAGCTCAAAGCCGGTTAGCCCCTCACCCCGACCCTCTCCCCC
>VFKJ01000638.1 GCA_009885595.1 Myxococcales bacterium
AACGAGAAGGGCGACCCCACCTCGGGCGGCATCATGCACGCCAAGATGAACGCCAAGCGCTTCCAGAAGCTCGAGCCGCTCAAGAAGCGCGCCGACCTCTTCGAGACGCACGGCGACCCGAAGGCGCCCTACGCCTTGGTCGCCTGGGGCAGCACCGCCGGGGTGTGCCGCGAGGCCTTCGCGCTGGCCAAAGCCGCCAGCGTCGACGTCAAGCTGCTGGTGCCCTACCTGCTCTATCCAATCGCCGAGCAGGTCTACGAAGACTTCTTCCAGTCGGTGAAGCACGGCCTGGTGGTCGAGCTGTCCCACCAGGGCCAGCTGTACCGCATGCTGCGCATGTTCATCGACGTGCCCCGCGGCGTGAAGTCGTTCCCGCGCGACGGCGCCAACCCGTTCCAACCGGCGGAGATCGTCAGCCGGCTCATCGAGCTCAAGGGGATGCCGTCATGACCGCGCCCGCAGTGCCGCTTCAAGCGAAGGACTACAAGAGCGACCTCAAGCCCATCTGGTGTCCGGGCTGCGGCGACTTCGGGGTGCTGCAGGGCCTCTACCGCGCGCTGGCCGCCATCGGCCGTCCGCCGCACGAGGTGGCGTTCATCTCGGGCATCGGCTGCAGCAGCCGCATTCCCGGGTACACCACCGCCTACGGCTTCAACAGCGTGCACGGCCGCTCGTTGCCCATCGCGCAAGGGGTGAAGCTGGCGAACCCCGAGCTGCTGGTGGTGGTCGCCGGCGGCGATGGCGACGGCTTCTCCATCGGCGGCGGGCACGTGGCCCACGCGGTGCGCAGGAACATCAACATCACGTACATCGTGATGGACAACCAGGTGTACGGCCTCACCAAGGGGCAGCTCTCGCCCACCTCGCCCAAGGGCCTGCAGACGGTCACCTCGCCGCTGGGCAGCCTGGAAGAGCCCGTCAACCCCCTCCTCTTCCTGCTCGCGTACGGCGCGGGCTTCGTGGCGCAGGCCTCGCCGGCGGACATGCCGGGCATGTCGGCGCTCATCGAAGAGGCGATCCGCTACCCGGGCTTCAGCTTCGTGAACATTCAGTCGCCCTGCGTCACCTTCGGCGAAGACGACCAGCAGCTGAAGGTGCACAAGGCGAAGATGAAGACGCTGGCGAGCCTGGGGCACGACCCCGCCGATCAGCTCAGGGCGATGGATCTCGCCCGTGCGTACGGCACCGAGCTCTACACCGGGGTGTTCTACCGCAACCCCAACCCGCCCCTCCCGTACGAGGAGCTCATCAAGCTGCGCATTGCGGAAGAGTCGAAGAAGGCTCGCCCGCGCAACCGCATCCTCGACGCGTACCTGCAGAAATAAGGGGCCTTCCCGTGACCACCCAGAAGCAGACCCAGGGGATCGACTTCGCCACCATCTCCATGCGTGACGCCCTCGATCTCGCCGTGCTGATCGAAGAAGAAGCGCGCGATCGCTACGAGGAGCTGGCCGCTCAGCTGATCCTGCACCGCACGCCGGGCGCGGCCGCCTTCTTCACCAAGATGATGAGGGTCGAGGAGGTCCACCGCAAACAGCTCTTCGAACAGCGCACCCGCAACTTCGGCAACCAGCCGTCCGGGGTGAGCCGCGAGATGATCTACGACGTCGAGGCCCCCGACTACGACGAGGTGCGCATGAACATGACCCCGCGCACCGCGCTCGAGGTGGCGCTCCGCTCAGAGGTCAAGGCGCATGCGTTCTTCGTGAACGCGCTCAAGCACGTTGCTTCTGCAGAGGTGAAGAAGCTCTTCGAGCATCTCTGTGAAGAAGAGGTCGAGCACCAGAATCTGGTAAAGGCCGAGCTCGCAAAGCTCGAGCCCGACGAACCGGGTTCGGGTGATGACTTCGGCGACGATCCCGTCGCTCAGTGACGGAGCAGACATGACGTCCGGCCCAGCCCTGCTTGCCTACCTGCTGATTGCGGCTTCCATCATCTTCGGGCTGTTGGTGGTCACGAAGATCCTCCGGGTGGTCGCCAGGCGCGAGTCGCCGCTCAAGCGACAGACGTACGAGTGCGGCGAGGTGCCCACCGGCGTGACCTGGGTGCGCTTCCACGCCCGGTACTACGTGGTCGCCCTCTTCTTCGTGCTCTTCGACGTCGAGGCGGCCTTCCTGCTGCCGTGGGCTTCCATCGTGCGCGAGGCCGGCACCCGAGGCCTGGTGGCGATCGGCTCGTTCGTGGTGGTGCTCATGCTCGGTTGGGCCTGGGCGACTCGCAAGGGAGCGCTCCGATGGCAGTGAACGAGGAGCCGAAGGCCGCCCTGGCCACGGCGTCGCGAACGCACACCTCTGACGACGCGGGGCACTTTCAGCACCCGCTCTACCAGGTGACGCTGCAGACGCCGGGGCTGAGCGTGGGCACCGCGGTGTTCGACGACCTGATGACCTGGGGCCTGAAGAACGCGCTGTGGATGTTCCCCATGGCGACCAGCTGCTGCGGCATCGAGTTCATGGCCGGCGCCGCCAGCCGGGTAGACATGGATCGCATGGGCGTGATCATTCGCGCCACGCCCCGCCACGCCGACGTGATGGTGGTGGCCGGCACCATCACCACCAAGATGGCCCCGCGCGTGCTCAAGCTCTGGGAGCAGATGCCCGAGCCCAAGTGGTGCATCGCGATGGGCTCATGCGCGATCTCCGGCGACTTCTACCGAAACCTCTACTCGGTGGTGCCCGGCATCGACACCTTCCTCCCGGTCGACGTCTACGTGCCCGGCTGCCCGCCCAACCCCGAGGCGTTGATGGCGGGGATGATCAAGCTGCAGGAGAAGATCTCCCTGCAGCGCACGGGCAAGTTCGTCACCCCCGAGGTGAAGCCCGAGCTGCTGAAGATCACCAACCCCTCGGTGCCGCGGCTCAACGATCCCGCCCGGCGCCCCGAGCAGAACCACGAGCAGGAGCTGTCCGCCGACAGCCCCACCGTCGACGAAGCCACCGCGCCGCTCGAGGTCGCCGCCGAGGGCCCCGCGCCCGAGCTTTCGCCCCTCACCTCGCCCGACTTCGAAGGCCTGCTCAAAGAGCTCGGGATCGCCGAGCTGCCCAAAGACGGCCCGCCGATCATCCCCCTGGAGCAGCACCTCGCGCTCGCGCGGAAGCTCAAGTCGCTGGGCTACCGGCAGCTGGTCACCATCGCCGCCACCCACTGGCTGGCGGGCAAGGGCCGCAAGGGCGCCGACGAGGCCGAGCCTGAGCACTTCGAGATCGCCTACGCGCTGCGCACGGTAGGCATGGGCTCGCGCGTCGCCGCCTGGGCCGTGCGCGTCAAAGCGGGCCAGCCGGTGCTCACCCTCTCGGGGATCTTCGCGGGCGCCGACTGGCAGGAACGCGAGCAGTACGACCTGCTGGGCGTCACCTTCGCCGGCCACCCCGACCTGCGCCGCCTGATGCTGACCGAGAACTACGTGGGCCACCCGCTGCGCCGGGAGTTCCCCGCCGACGCGCACTGGGCGCCCTGGAGATGACGCCGATGACGCAGAAGCCTTCCCATCGCGTCGATCCGCACCTCGTGATCGAGAAGTACGATCCCGAGGCCGAGCTGATGCTGATGCACTTCGGGCCCCAGCACCCGTCGACGCACGGCGTCTTCCGCATGGACCTGTTCCTCGACGGTGAGATCATCGTCAAGGCGGTGCCTCACTGCGGCTACCTCCACCGCGCGGTGGAGAAGCTGTGCGAGAAGCTCGCGTACGTTCAGATCACCCCCATCGTCGACAAGAACGACTACGTGGCGCCGATGACCAACGAGCAGTCGTTGGTGATGATCTTCGAGGCGATGCTCAAGCTCGAGGTGCCCCGCCGCGCCCGGTGGATTCGCACCATCTTCGCCGAGCTGCAGCGCATCGCCAGCCACCTGCTGTGGCTGGGCACCTTCTCGCTCGACCTCGGCGGCGCGCTCGGCGGCGGCACCACCGTCTTCATGTACTGCTTCCGCGAACGCGAGCTGATCCTCGACCTCTTCGAGGAAGTGACCGGCGCGCGCTTTCACTACAACACGCACACCATCGGCGGAAACCGGCACGACCTGCCGAAGGGCTGGAGCCAGAAGGTGCTCGCCGCGATGGACACCATCGCCCAGCGCATCCCCGAGTACGAGGCGATGACCACGCAGAACCGCATCTTCCAGCAGCGCACCCGCGGGGTGGGCGTGCTCGACGGAGAGCTCGCGCTCGAGCTGGGCATCACCGGCCCCATCCTGCGCGCCAGCGGCATCGATCACGACCTGCGCCGCGACGCGCCCTTCCACGCCTACGACGAGGTGAAGGTGAACGTGAAGACCGCGGAGGGCGGCGACTGCCTGGCCCGCGCCGAGGTCCGCGTGGAAGAGATGAAGGAGAGCGTTCGGCTGGTGCGCGAGATGGTGGGCGCGGTGCCGGAGGGCCCCATCAACAGTGGAAAGCCGGTGAAGCTGCCGGTGCAGACGAAGATCCCCGTGGGGCAGACCTACGTGGGCATCGAGACCCCGCGCGGCGAGCTGGGCGGCTGGCTGGTCGCCGACGGCACCCAGTTCCCCTACCGCTTGAAGATCCGCCCACCCAGCCTGCACGCGGTCTCCGCGCTGCCCTACCTGCTGCCCGGGCAGACGGTCAGCGACGCCATCGCCATCCTCGGGTCGCTGGATCCCATCATGGGCGAGGTCGACCGATGAACGACTTCATTCACGGAAGCCTCTACGGCGGCGGCATCATCGTGGTGCTGCTCACGGTCACCGCGATGGCGCTCTGGTTCGAGCGCAAGATGGCGGGCCGCATGCACAGCCGCCTGGGGCCGACGATCGTGGGCCCTTTTGGCCTGCTGCAGCCCGTCGCCGACGTGGTGAAGCTGCTGCAGAAGGAAGACATCACCCCGGAGAAGGCCGACGCCGCCCTGTTCAACCTGGCGCCGCCGATGGGCGCGATCGCCGCCATCGCGGTGGCCGCGGTGATCCCCTTCTCCTCGTCGATCGTCGCCGCGGATCTCGAGGTGGGGGTGCTCTACCTGCTCGCGATCGGCGCGCTGGGCGTGCTCCCGGTGTTCATCGCCGGCTGGGGCAGCAACAACAAGTTCGCGATGCTCGGCGGCATGCGCGCCATCGCGCAGTCGGTCTCGTACGAGGTGCCGCTGGTGCTGGCCGCGATGGTGCCGGTGATCTTGAGCGGCTCGATGAAGGTGAGCGACATCGTCGCCTACCAGGCCGCGCACCACTGGATGGTGACCTGGCCCTTCTTCCTCGGCATTCCGGCCTTCGCCATCTTCATGCTGGCGATGCTGGCCGAGGCGAACCGCATTCCCTTCGACATTCCCGAGGCCGAGAGCGAGCTCGTCGCGGGCATCACCACCGAATACACGGGCATGAAGTTCGCCCTCTTCTACGTGGCGGAATACGTGCACACCCTGGTCGCCTCGGCGGTGGGGGCGGCGCTGTTCCTGGGCGGGTGGGACGGCCCGTTCGCCCCCGGCATCTGGTGGATGGTGGCCAAGACGCTGGTGCTGTTCGCGTTCATCTACTGGACCCGCTACTCGCTGTTGCGGTTCCGCTCCGACCAACTGATGGCGCTGTGCTGGCGCTGGCTCGTTCCCACCGGCGTGGTGCTGGTGGCGGCGTCAGCCGTGTGGGTCGTCTTCGCAGGCTGACGGGAACGCGCCATGGGTCACTTTATCGACGCCTTCAAAGCCTTCGCCTCGGTCGCCAAGAGCTTCCTGCGGCCACCGACCACCGTGCAGTTCCCCGACGTCATCCGCCCGCGCGCCGAGCGGTACCGCGCCAGCTTCGCCTTGCTGCACGAGGAGAACGGTGACGAGGCGTGCATCGGGTGCCTGCAGTGCGAGCGCATCTGCCCTTCCAAGGTCATCTCGATCAAGGGGCCGGCCAAGCGCGACTCGCCGATCACCGGGAAGAAGCGCAGCTACGCCGACGACTTCACGCTCGATCTGACGGCCTGCATCTTCTGTGAGCTGTGCGTGCAGGTCTGCCCGACCGACGCCATCGTGATGACGCGCGAGCAGGAGACGCCCTCGTACTCGCGCGAAGAGCTGGTGCTGACGATGACCAAGCTCTACGCGAACGAGAAGAACAAGACGCGCGCGTGGGGTGATGGAACGAAGCTGATGGAGATGCAGGCGATCCCCAAGCCTCCCGTTCCCCTCTCCCCCACAGGGGAGAGGGCTGGGGGTGAGGGGAAAGCCGCGGTTCCAGCGCCGGCACCCGGCCCTGCCGCACCGGCACCTGCTGCTGCTGCTGCCGCTCCCGAAGCGAAGGCTGATTCTCCCCTCACCCCGACCCTCTCCCCTGCCGGGGAGAGGGAGAAACTGCCATGAGCTCGCAAATCGGCTTCGGCCTGGTCGCCGCCATCATCCTGGTCTCCGCGCTCTTCGTGGTGCGCTCGAAGAACCTCATCCACGCGGTGCTCTGGCTGGCGGTCACGCTGATCGGCACCGCCGCGCTCTACGCGCAGCTCAACGCGCCCTTCCTCGCCGGTGTGCAGGTGCTCACCTACGTGGGCGGCGTGGTGACGCTGATGGTCTTCGGCGTGATGGTGACCCGGCGTCACGGCGGCGCGGAGGCCCCGGCGGAGAGCGACTCCGACGAGAAGGGCTTCATCTTCGCCACCGCGCTCTTCGTGGTGCTCGCGCTGGCCATCTGGAAGAGCCCGGTGCCCCTGCCGGTGCAGGCGCCCATCGCCACCACCAACCAGCTCGCGCACGCGCTGCTGGACGACTACCTGATCGCCTTCGAAGCGCTCTCGCTCTTGCTGCTGGCCGCGATCGTCGGCGCGGTGGTGCTGGCGCGCCGCAGGGATCCCGACCCCGTCAGCGGTGAAGAAGCCGGTGCCGCCGCCCCCACCCGGAGCACCACCGAGGTGGTGCCATGACGCTCACCGGCTGCATCACCCTGGCCGCGGCCCTGCTCTGCATCGGCATCTATGGCCTCGTCACCCGCAAGCAGGCGGTGGCGATGCTGCTCTCGGTCGAGCTGATGGCGAACTCGGCCAACATCCTCTTCGCCGCCTTCGCGCACTTCCGGGGCGGCGCTTCGGCGCAGGTGTTCGTGCTGTTCGCGCTGGCGATCACCGTGGCCGAGGTCGCGGTGGGCCTGGCGCTGGTGATGCTGATCTACCGCCGCCATGGCGACACCACGCTCGACCTGGCCAGTGAGGCGAAGCAATGACGCCCGTGACTCTCGCGCTCGTCGCGACCTTCGCCCCCGCGGTCGCAGCGCTGCTGCTGCTGATCGTCTTCCCCCTGCGTCACAAGGGCGCGCCCGCCGCGTGGATCTGCCTGCTGGGCAGCGTGGTGTCGCTGGGCGCCGCCTTGAAGCTGCTGGTCGACCGCCTGGGCGGCGCCGGAGACACCCGGGTCACCGCTCCGTGGATCATGGAGAACGGTCGCGCGATGGCCGAGATGGGTGTGTTGATCGATGGCGTCTCGCTGCCGATGCTGGTCATCGTCGGCGTGGTCGCCCTCTGCGTGCAGCTGTTCTCCGTCGCCTACATGCACGACGAAGCCCCGCGGGCGTTCGGCCGGTACTTCACCCTGCACGCGCTCTTCCTCTTCAGCATGAACGTGGTGGTGATCTCGCCGAACCTGCTCCAGCTCTTCGCGGGGTGGGAGCTCGTCGGCCTCACCAGCTACCTGCTCATCGGCTTCTATTTCGCCAAGCCCTCTGCCGCGAAGGCCGCGGTGAAGGCGTTCTGGATGACGAAGCTCGCGGACATGGGCTTCCTCTTCGGCCTGCTGGTGCTCTACGTCTTCACCGGCGGCTTCGAGTGGACCTCCCAGCCCACCACCCTCGTCGCCACCTGGGTCACCGCGCTGCTCTTCGTCGCGGTGATCGGCAAGTCGGCGCAGTTCCCGCTGCACATCTGGCTGCCTGACGCGATGGAAGGCCCCACCCCGGTCTCCGCGCTGCTGCACGCGGCCACCATGGTCGCCGCCGGCGTGTTCCTGGTGGTCCGCGCGGATCCCCTCTTCGCGCTCGCCCCGGGCACGCGCGAGGTGATGTTGTGGATCGGCTCGGTCACCGCGCTGTTCGCCGCCTGCCTGGCGCTGGTGCAGAGCGACATCAAGAAGGTGCTCGCGTACTCGACCGCCTCGCAGCTCGGCTACATGGTGGCCGCCCTGGGCGCGGGGAACGCGTTCGCCGGCTTCTTCCACCTGGGCACCCACGCCTTCTTCAAGGCGCTCCTCTTCCTCGCCGCGGGCAGCGTGATCCACGCGGTGCACTCCAACTCGCTCGAGGACATGGGCGGCTTGAGGAAGAAGCTGCCGCTCACCACGGTGGCCTTCGGCATCGGCGCGCTCTCGCTGGCGGGCTTCCCCGGCTTCGCGGGCTTCTTCAGCAAGGACCTGGTGCTCACCTCCCTCGAGGGCAAGGGCAACTGGATTCCCTGGACGATGCTGATGGGCTCCGCGTTCCTCACCGCGTTCTACATGGGCCGGGTGCTGATCAAGGCCTTCGGCGGCGAGCTCTCTGAGAAGTCCGCGCACGCCCACGAAGGCGGCCCGGCGATGACCGGCCCGCTGGTGATCCTCGCCATCCCCGCGCTGGCCTCTGGCTTCCTCGGCGGCTGGATCGGCACCCAGATGCACCACGCGCACGAGCTGCACTTCCTCGCGCTCACGCCGGTGGTCGCCTCGAGCATGTCGCTCATCGGCCTCACGGCCGCGTGGTTCGTCTTCCGCAACGGGGGCAAGGCGCCCTTCGCCGGCACCCTGGAGCGGCTTGACGCCTTCTCTCTCGTCGACAAGACCTGGGCCGCTGGCTACCAGGTGGGCCTGCTGGGCATCAGCGGGATCGCCGGGTGGATCGACCGCTACCTGGTCGACGGCCTGATGAACTTCGGCGCCTGGTCCACCCTCGAAGGCGGAGAGTCGGCGCGCCGGCTGCAGACCGGCCGGGTGCGCGACTACGCGTTGATGGTGGTCGCCGGCGTCGTGGTGCTGGCGCTGATCGGAGTCCTGCGATGAACCACCTGCTCTCGATCACGATCGCGGCTCCGGCCATCGCCGCCGCCGTGCTGATCTTCGTCCCCAACTCGAACCGGGTGGCGGTGCGCATGATCTCGGTGGTGGGCGCGGCGATCTCGCTCGTCACCAGCATCTGGGTGGCCTTCCTCTACGACCGCGCGCTGGGCGGCTTCCAGCTGCTGGAGACCTTCCCCCTGGTGCCCTCGATGGGCATCCACCTCAAGTTCGCGGTGGACGGCTGGGGGGTGCCGCTGTTGCTGCTGACCGGCGTCATCCTCTTCACCGGCGTCATCACCAGCTGGACCCTGGCCAAGCGCGACAAAGAGTTCTTCATGCTCACGCTGCTGCTGGTGGCGGGCGTGTTCGGGGTGTTCGTCAGCCAGGATCTCTTCGTCTTCTTCCTCTTCTACGAGATCGCCGTGCTGCCGATGTACCTGCTGATCGGCATCTGGGGCTCGAGCCACAAGGTCGAGCCGTCGGGGCCGTTCAAGTTCGTGTGGAAGCGCTTCGAGGTGGGCAGCCGGGAGTACGCGGCGATGAAGCTGACCTTGATGCTGCTGGTCGGCTCGGCCGCGATCATGGTGGCGATGTTCCTCTTGTGGGTGAACTCGGGCGCGAAGACCTTCGACCTGCAGGTGCTGGAAGCGACCCGCTTCCCCATCTCCGTGCAGCACGTGATCTTCCCCCTGGTGTGGCTGGGCTTCGGCACCCTGGCCGGCGTCTTCCCCTTCCACACCTGGTCGCCCGACGGCCACGCCTCGGCGCCCACCGCGGTGTCGATGATCCACGCAGGCGTGCTGATGAAGCTGGGCGCCTTCGGCGTGCTGCGCGTCGGCATGGTGCTGGTGCCTGACGCGGCGGCCATCTGGGCGCCGTTGGTGGGCGCGGTGGCGGTGGTGAACATCCTCTACGGGGCGCTGTGCGCCGCCAGCCAGAAGGATCTCAAGTACATCATCGCGTACTCGTCGGTCAGCCACATGGGCGTGGTGATGCTCGGCATCGCCACCATGAACGCGGCGGGCTGGAACGGCGCCGTGTACCAGATGGTCGCGCACGGCATCATGACGGGCCTCTTCTTCGCGCTGGTCGGCCTCGTCTACGAGCGCGCGCACACCCGCACCATCGCCAAGATGGGCGGCTTCGCGCACGTGATGCCGGTGGTGGCGGGCTTCTTCACCCTGGCCTGCCTCTCCTCGCTGGGGCTGCCGGGCACCGCGGGCTTCGTGGCCGAGTTCATGGTGTTCGCGGGCGCGGCCAAGGGCGTCAACTGGTGGTGGGCGATCCCCGGCGTGCTGGGCGCCTTCGTCACCGCCGTCTACGTGCTGCGCGCGGTGAAGACGATCTTCTGGGGTCCGAAGCCCGAGGGCGAGTACGCCCACCTGACCGACGCCCGGAGCACCGAGTGGGCAGCGCCGCTGGTGCTGGGCTCGCTGTTGGTGATCTTCGGGTTCTACCCGCGCGTGCTGCTCGACTTCATCGACGTGGCGAGCCAGACGAACCTGAAGCGCCTTCCGGCGGCGGTGACTGCGCAGGTCACGCCTCCCGCCGGAGAAAAGGTGGTGGCGCGATGAGCTCCTGGCTGCAGGTCTTCACGCTCGACTTCATCGTGGCCGCC
This sequence comes from Myxococcales bacterium, assembly GCA_009885595.1. Classification (GTDB taxonomy): domain Bacteria; phylum Myxococcota; class Myxococcia; order Myxococcales; family Myxococcaceae; genus Archangium_A. The sequence goes on from VFKJ01000638.1 coordinate 10,561, forward strand.
GCTGCCGCGCTGGT
>VFKJ01000156.1 GCA_009885595.1 Myxococcales bacterium
GCGCGGCAAGGCGCCGGCGGACTACACGGAGATCACCCTCGCGCTCACGTCCGAGATGCTGGTGCTCGGCGGCAAGGCGAAGGACGACGCGGGCGCCCGCAAGCTCCTGCACGAGGCGATGCTCTCGGGCGCAGCCGAGCGGAAGCTGTGTGAGATCGTCACCGCCCAGGGCGGCAACGCCAACGCGATCGGCGACCTCTCGCTCTTGCCGCGCGCGCGGGAGCTGGTGCCGGTGAAGGCGCCGAAGGACGGCGTGGTGACCGCGATCGCGTCCGAGGCGATCGGGCTGGCGGCGATGATGCTGGGCGCGGGGCGGGCCAAGTCGACCGACATCATCGATCCCGCGGTCGGCTTCGTGCTCGAGAAGAAGGTCGGCGATCGGGTGAAGGCCGGGGAGACCCTCGTCACCATGCACGTCAACGACGACGCGCGCGTCAAGGAGGTCACCGAACGGGTGATCGCCGCCTACTCGCTTGGCGCGACCGCCCCGGCGCCGCGGCCGCTCGTGCTCGAGCGCATCGGCTGAACAAGCGGTCCGTGTGTCGGCGCTCATGGACTAACGCGGCCTTGAAGTGCGTGGTCGCCAAGGTGGGCGTGCCTGCGTGCTCGAACGCGTGCAGGCTCCGCGGCCCGACCTTTCTGATCCTCATGATGCCAAGCGATGAGCAGGTGACATTCTGGGGGCGGGGCGGGGCTTCCGAGACGGGCGTGTTCGCCTGAAACCGGAGCCGGTTCCGGTTTCGGTCAACGAAGCTGGCCGTCGACGACCTCACTTCGCGAAGTGAACGTCTTTGCCCACAGCGAGGGCCTGTGCGGGTGAAGCACGGAGGCGATCCCGCCATCACCGCGTTCCCCAAGGCTGTTTTTCTACGTCCTCCTCCGCGGGGAGAGGGAAACGGCGGGGGCACCGCGCCGATGCGCTCAAGGGCTTTCACCTCGGGCCTAACTCCCGTACAGGGAAACCATGGAGACCCCCGCCGCCCCTGCCGTCACCTTCGAGTCTTTCGGGCTCCGCGCCGAAGTGCTCGCCGCCCTGAAGGGGCTTGGCTACGAGGAGCCCACCCCGATTCAGCGCGAGACGATCCCCGCGCTGATCTCCGGTCGTGACGTGCTCGGCCAGGCGGCCACCGGCACCGGCAAGACCGCCGCCTTCGCCCTGCCGATGCTCGAGCTCGTCGACCCGAAGGATCGAAGGCCCTTCGAAGCGCAGGCGCTGGTGCTGGTGCCCACGCGCGAGCTGGCCATGCAGGTCGCAGAGGCGGTGCAGAAGTACGGCGCCAGCATCGGCGTCAGCGCGATCGCCGTGTACGGCGGCCAGGAGATCTTCAACCAGGTGCGGCCGCTCAAGCGCGGCGTGGACGTGGTGGTGGCCACTCCGGGGCGCGCGCTCGATCACATCGCGCGCA